>URRU01000032.1 GCA_900550335.1 uncultured Clostridium sp.
TAATCGTGTCATTCACTGACAAAGGCACAAAGCCTGAAAAAATGAGAAATCCCGATAGGGAAAACGGAGGAAAAACAAATGAAAAGAATACCACGCAGCAAAGAAGAAGATAGAGATATAAACAATAAATTATCTATGATAGAAAGACTTAGAAATAAAAAGTTTAAAGACAATTTATGTGAGGAAATGGCAGATGTGATAATAGCTTTAAGTTGGGTTATGGATGTTTATGGTGTAGCTGATAAAGATGTAGCTTGGTACATAAATATGAAAGCTAATAGAATGACTAAAAGAATAAAAGAAGGTGAGTTCTATTAAATTTATAATTGATGGAGAGCCAAGAGGAAAAGGAAGACCACGTTTTACTAAGAGTGGCCACGCATTTACTGATCAGAAAACAAGAAACTATGAAAAATTGATTGGATATTGCTATAAGGCTCAAGGTGGAAAAATGCTTGAAGGAGATATAGATATTTCAATAAAAGCATTTTACAAGATAGCAAAAAATGACAATAAGAATATAAAAGCTGCTAAGAGAGCTGGAGAGATAAAGCCAACTAAAAAGCCAGATATAGATAATGTGATAAAGGCAATATTAGATGGATTGAATGAGGTAGCATACAAGGATGATGCACAGGTGGTTAATGTGAGTGCAAGTAAACACTATTCAGATGAACCTAGAGTGGAGGTGATAGTATCGAGAATTTAAAAGTGATAGCATTGTTAACGATTATAATGCTTGTAGCTAAGATTATATTAAATAGATAGAGAGGATGATTAGATGGCGACATTGATAACTAGATTAAAAGACAAAGATTGTATAAAGGTGACAGAGGAAATATTAAAAGAGTATAAATATATTAAGCTAGGATTGAAAACTCTAAGAGAGCAGCTTGAGTTGATAGATGAGGATATTATAAGTTTGCCAGCAGTAGGATGTTCTGAAAGAGTTCAGATGTCGCTGTCTGGAAGTCCTACTGAAGATAGTGCTTTAGAAATAATAGAGCAAAAGAAATTGATAGAGAAGAAAATAGAAGAGAATGAGGCTTTAATAAAAGCAGTTGATAGAGGATTGAACAATTTAGATTTAATTCATAGACAAGTAATAGAATACACCATGATAGATAAGCAGAGTTGGGTTTATATATGTGATAAGTTAAAGTATAGTGAAACTCAATTGAGAGAGAAAAAGAAAGAAGCAATTAAATCATTATCTTATGCATTGTTTGGATATGATATATCAGATGAGGAAGATTTATTAAAAAGAATATAACCTTTAATTATAATATTAGTTATGATAAAAGAAACCGTGGTTTTTCCGCAGATTTATAAAAATAAACGTGGTATTATAATAATATAAAAACTTAATAAATTGCTATACAGACGTTAAAGGATTTTATTGTATAGCAAATGTGTAACCATATGAGAGAGGCAACAGTAAAAGGTTGTCTCTTTTTATGTGCCCAGAAAGGAGTGATATATATGGGCTAACAATCAAACAAAAGAAGTTTGCCGACGAGTATATCATTTCTGGTAATGCTACTGAGGCACGGATAAAGGCAGGTTATTCTAAGAAAACTGCTAGGAGTATAGGTTCAGAAAACCTTACAAAACTTGAAATTAAAACGTATATAGAAGAAAGAATGGCTGAAATAGAAAGTCAGAAGATAGCTGACCAGAAGGAAGTAATGGAATATCTAACAAGTGTTATGAGAGGAAATGAGACACAAGAACAACTTATAACAATTGGATTAGGTGAAGGTATGACAAGAGCAGAAACCTTTGATGTAGAAGTTTCGGCAAAAGAGAGAATAAGAGCAGCAGAATTAATTGGTAAAAGATATGGTATGTGGACTGACAAGCAAGATGTTAACATGGAGCTTCCTGTATTTATAGATGATGTACCAGAGGAAGATTAATGGCAAATACATCTATAAGTAAACTGATTGGGAAAGGATACAATAAATTTTGGCATACTAAGAAATTCTATAAAGTTGTAAAGGGAAGCAGAGGATCTAAGAAATCAGTTACAACTCAGCTTGAAATGATTTATAAAATGATGAAGAATCCGTGGATGAATGTTCTGCGGATGAGAAGATATGGAAATACATTAAGAGACAGTGTATATGTTGGTCTCAAAAGTGCTGCTAATAGATTAGGAGTATCACACTTATGGAAATTTACAGTGTCGCCTATGGAACGGACCTATCTTCCAACTGGGCAAAAGATTCTTTTTAGAGGGTTTGATGATGCTCTGAAACTTACTTCTATTCAGTTAGAAAAAGGACATATAACTCACTTGTGGCTTGAGGAAGCCTATGAGCTTGAGAGTAAAGATAAATTAGATACAGTAGTAGAAGGTATGAGAGGGGAATTAGATGACCCTAATGCATACAGACAGGTAATACTTACGTTCAATCCATGGTCAGAGAATCATTGGTTAAAGAGTGAGTTCTTTGATAACTATGATGAAGATGTATTTGCTCTAACTACTACATACAAAGTAAATGAATTTTTAGATAAGCAAACTATAAAGAGATATGAAAAGCTATATAAAACTAACCCTAGAAGAGCGAGAATTGTTTGTGATGGCGAGTGGGGAGTTGCAGAAGGACTTGTATATGAGAATGTAGAGTTTAGACCGCTAGACAAGGATGAGCTTGCAAAACAAGGTTATACTCTGTTAGTTGGTTTGGACTTTGGTTTTACTCATGACCCTACAGCTCTAGTAGTTAGTTGGTTAGATATAGAAAATGAAACTTTATATATTATAGATGAGCATTATCAAACTGGTATGCATACCAAAGAGATAGCTCAAATGATTAGAAAAAAAGGATACAGTAAGTCAACTATAATAGCAGATAGTGCTGAGAAAAGACTAATATCTGAATTAAGAACAGAGCATGGATTAAAAAATATAAAAGAATCTGTGAAGGGTAAAGATAGTGTCAATCAAGGGATTGATAAGCTGCAATCATTAAGAATAATTTGTGATACTTCTTTAGTTAATACCAAAGAGGAGTTTTACAGCTATGCTTATAAATTTGATAAGGTATCTGGTAAATTTACAAATATTCCAGAGGATAAGAACAATCACTTGATGGATGCATTGAGATATAGCTTACAGTGTGTAAATAACAAAGTGAAGGTAAAACTATTCCAAAGTGGAATTTAGGAGGTGAGATATTGTTTATAATGGATTCAGAAACGGAACTAACTACAGAGCTGCTTGAAGAATATATAAATCAGCATAAAGCAGAGGCTATTAAATTAAGAAAGAAAATGGATATGTATAAAGGTCAGCATGACATATTGAGTCGGGACCCAAAGGAAGCATTTAAACCAGATAATAGATTAGTTGTTAACTTTGCTAAGTATATAGTAGACACATTAAATGGATTCTTTATAGGTATACCAGTAAAGACAGTACACGACAATTCAAGTGTTAGTGATTATATAGAATTTATACAGAAGTATAATGATCAGGACGATAACAATGCAGAGCTGAGCAAATTATGTTCGATTTATGGTTATGCTTATGAATTGTTATACTTAGATGAAAATGCTCAGGTTGGTATTACATATCTATCTCCAGAAGAAGCTTTTATTATCTATGATGATAGTGTAGCTAGAGAGCCACTTTATGGAGTTAGATATTTTACAAATAGCGACGAAAAAATAGAAGGTAGCTACTCAGATAAAAATAAAATATATCATTTTGAGATAGAAGATGGATTGAGAATAGTTGATGAAGAACAAAATTATTTTGGAGATGTACCACTTGTCGAATATCTTGAAAATGAAGAGAGACAAGGAGCCTTTGATAATGTTGATACTCTTATAAATGCATATGATAAAGCTATATCAGAAAAAGCAAATGATGTTGATTATTATGCAGATGCATATTTAAAAGTATTAGGTGCTGAGTTGGAAGAGGAAACTCTTCAGACACTTAGAGATAGCAGAATAATAAATATATCTTCACCAAATGGAGATGATGTATCAATAGACTTTTTAGCGAAACCTTCATCAGATACTACTCAGGAGAATTTAATAAATAGATTGGAAAAATTAATATTCCAGATAAGTATGGTTGCAAATATCAATGATGAAAACTTTGGTAATGCATCAGGAATAAGTTTAAAATACAAACTTCAATCTATGCTTAATTTAGCAAATGTAAAAGAGAGAAAGTTTGTATCTGGAATGAATAGACGTTGGAAACTTATATCTAATCTTCCTAACTCTAAAATGAGTAAAGATGATTGGATGGGTATAGAATATCAGTTTACAAGAAATCTTCCAGCCAATGTACTAGAAGAGACACAGATAGCACAGAATTTAGCTGGAATAGTATCGGAAGAGACACAGCTTAAAGCATTATCTTTAGTTGAAAATGTTAAAGATGAGATTGAAAGAAAAGAAGCTGAAGTTGATAAAAAAGCTCGGATATATGACTTCAATGATTTAGGTGATATGAATGAGTAATGAATCAAATTTTAATAATAAAGAGTATTGGGATGAAAGAGCTGAGAAATTATTTGATAATATTGAAAGAAATGAAAAGCAACTAAATAAGAAATTAGCTGAATATTATAAAGTAGAAGCTGAACGATTAAACAAAATGATAGCTGAGTATTATACAAAATATGGTAAAGATAATGTGATACAATATAGAGATCTTCTGAAAAAATTATCTGATGGAGAAAGAAAACTATTAATCGAGGATATTGATAAATTTATAGAGAAGTATCCAAAGTATAAGAATCTTAAAAAAGTTAGAGAATCTATTTATAAACTAGATAGATTAGAAGGTCTTAAAGTATCAATCAATCTCTCGCAGATGGAATTGGCAGAGAAGGAAGTTGAAGAAGTAAAAAAATATTTAGAAGATGTATATAAGATAGGATTTGATTATGCATATAAAGAGCTCGGTTATTCAACTAATTTTAATTCAATAGATAAAGATGTAGTGGAAAAATTTATAAATAAATCTTGGGTTGGAGGGATGAATTTTTCCCAGAGAATTTATAAAAATCGTGACAAAGTTTCTAGGTGGGTTATGACAGAGTTTGCTGATGGAGTAAAGAGGGGAGAATCATACGATAGATTAGTAAAGAAAATGATGAATAAATTTCAGGAAGTTAGTAAGAGCAGCGCTAAAAGGTTAGTTGCAACGGAAGCATCTTATATGCTAAATGAATCAAGTATGTCAGTTTTTGTTAAAGAATTTGATGAGTATAAATATAATGCTATATTAGACTCGAAGACATCTAAATTATGTAGAAAATTAGATGGAGAGGTATATAAAATAATAGAAAGACAAGCTGGTAAAAACTTTCCTCCAATGCACCCTAATTGTAGAAGCTCTTTTACTATAGTAATTCCAGATGATTGGATGTATAATAAAACTATAGAAAGTAAACTTAAAAATACCCAAAAGGAAATTAAAATGGTAGGTAAAAATTTAAGGTACAAACCCAAAGCTCCAGATTATAGTGATTTTACTTTTGATAATGAACATATAAACTCAGAAAGAAAACATAAGGTTACAAAAGAAGAGGCAATGAAATTTATAAAAAATGCTGATTATTCAATAGAAAAACATAACGGAAGATACAAAAACTACTATTCTAAAGAGGGAGCTGTGTTTGTTGATATAATTGAAAAAAATATTAGAACTTCTTTTAAAAAAGATGAGTTTGATCCTAAAACGAGAAAAATGATGGAGGTGTTAGAAAATGAGCGAAAACAAGATTAAATGTCCTTTAGTTGATGATGAGGAAATAGAAATTGGTGATTGTGTAATAGTTAGTTCCATAGCTAATGAATGTATTACAGAAAAAAGATTGCCTAAAGAATTTAAAAGACATGAAAACTGGAGAGAAATTTGCGAGAACTGCGAATACTATGACTGTTAAAAGACACTTTAACTAAAAGGTTAAGGTGTTTTTTTATGCTCATTTTTGACATTTTACTCAATAGGTTGGACATACCTAGTCCAAATTTAGTCCAAGCATTAAAGACTATAAACTTTATGGAATATAGTTGGCTGACAACTTAAAAACAGGAGGAAATAAATGAAAGATACACCATTAAAAATGAAACTTCAGTTACTAGCTGATGATAATAGTGGAGACAATGCTCCAACTGACAATTCAGAACAGAAAGAAACTGAAAACAATAATTCTGATGATAAAAAACATAATGAAAAGAAATACACTGATGATGAAGTCAATGAGATCATCAACAAGAAATTTGAAAAATGGACTAAGCAGAAAGAAAAAGAGATGGATGAGGCGAAAAAATTAGCTGATATGACTGCTCAGGAAAAAGTAGAGTATGAAAGAAATCAGCTGAAAAAGGAACTTGAAGAGTTAAGAAATGCTAATACTATCTCTGAAATGAGCAAAACTGCAAGGGGAATCCTTAAAGAAAGAAATATAGACATATCAGACGAATTACTAAGCATGCTAGTAACTAAAGAAGCTGATACTACTAAGAAGAATGTAGAAGGCTTTGCTGAGATGTTTGATAAGGCAGTTGAAAAGGCTGTAAATGAAAAACTTAAAGGAAATCCACCGAAGAAAGGTCCAGGAAACAAAACTCTTACAAAAGAGGATATTTTAAACATTAAAGACAGAACAGAAAGACAGAGAAAAATAGCTGAAAATATAGAGCTATTTAATTAAGGGAGGAATATAAATGGCAGCAGAAAACAATTTAACAGAAAAATTTGCAAAAGCTCAGTCAATAGATTTCGTTGAGCAGTTTGGTAAAAGTATAAAAAAATTATTAGAAATGCTAAAAATAGAAAGAAGAATGACTTTACCAGTTGGAGCTACTATAAAAACTTATAGCTCTAAAGTAACATTAGATGGAACTAAAGTAGCTAAAGGTGATATAATACCACTTTCTAAAGTTGAGACAACTGAAGGTGACCCAATAGAATTAGCTTGGGATAAAAAAAGAAAAGCAGTAGCTATAGAAGATATACAGGCATATGGATTTGAACAGGCAGTTTCTAAAACAGATACAGAATTATTAAGAGAATTACAGAAAGAAATAAAGAAAAACTTCTTTGCTCAGTTAGCAAAAGGAACTACATCAGTTTCTGGAGTAGGACTTCAGGGAGCTATGGCTAAAGCTTGGGGAGGAGTTGCTGGTAAATTTGAAGATGATGACGTTACAACTATAGCATTCGTCAATCCAACTGATGTAGCTGATTATTTAGCAACTGCACAGATAACAGTTCAGACTGCATTCGGTCTTAGATATGTCGAAAACTTCCTAGGAGTAGATGTTGCTATAATGTCTACATCAGTACCAGCTAAAACATTATATGCAACAGCATCAGATAACTTATGTTTAGCTCAGGCTAATATGGCAGGAAGTGAAATAGCTAAAGCATTTGATTTTACTACAGATGAAACTGGAATAATAGGAGTTACTCATGATGTAAATAAACAGAGACTAACAGCTGAAACAGTAACTGCATCAGCGACAGTATTATTTGCTGAAAGGCTAGATGGTATAGTTAAAGCTACTATAACAGAAGCTGCTGCAGCTGCAAAAGCTTAAGAGGTGATTTAATTGGGTTTACTCGATAGGATAAAAGTCCGACTTCCAGAGGAAAATGACGATACTCTTTTGAACGAACTTATAACTACTGCAACAGATAGAATATGTTTAAGGTTGGGAGCTGATGAGCTCCCTAGCATATTCGAGTCAATATGTGTTGAGGTAGTTGTAAAGGCATATAGAAGAATCTATTATGAAGGTATTGAATCTGAAAGTGCTGATACAATGCAGACTAGTTTCGTATCTGACTTATTAGAGGAATATGACAGTGAATTTAGTGCATATTTAGAGAGAAAGAAAAAAGAAGATGTCACGCAGAAGAAAGTAGTGAGATTTCTATGAAATGGATTGAGTGTAAACTGTTAAGAATATTAGCAGATACAACGGATAGACTTGGTAATGAAATTAAAAAAACTGAACTAGAAAGAAATATAAAAGCTAGGTTAACTCGGTGGACTTCCGAAGATGTAAATATTTACGGAAGGGACTTAACTAATTCTTCTAGAAAGTTAATTACTCCAAACAAAGTGTCTTTAAGTAATAAAGCAATACAGATTGAAGATACTATGTACAAGGTAGTTAAAGAAGAGGATTATGGAAGGTTTAGAGTTGCTGTAATAGAGGAGTGGGGAATATGGCAAAATTCAGTATAGATGTGAATGGTGTCGGGGATATACAAGCTAAAATAAAAGGACTTGTAAAGTATCGACCTATGATAAGAAGTTGCATTGTAAAATCTCTTGCTGATATGAAAAATAGAAGTGAACAACTTACACCAGAAGATACAAGTGAATTAAAAAAATCAGCTTACCAAAGAATGAATGGAGATTTAGAAGGTATATTTGGTTTTAATAAAGAGTATGCTCCATACGTTGAATATGGTCATAGATTGCGTAATGGAAAGTTCCATCCAGCAAATCCATATCTAAAACCTAATGCAGAAGCACAAGCTAAAATTTTCAAAAAAGATTGTGAAGAAGCAATGCGGAGATTAGCAAAATGATAAAGAAAATAAACCTAATAGATCTCCATGAAGCGATAAAGAATAAACTTGAAGAGAAAACAGATTTAAGAGCTTATGATGTTGTACCAGAAGATGTCAAAGCTCCTTTTTTATCTTTGCAATGTGTGGGCAAAGAAGATTCTTCCACAAAAACTATGTTTATCGAAAAGTTTATGTTTTATATTCACTGTTTTGCTGAAGGGTATTCTTCCACAAAAATTTATGGTGTAATAAACAAGGTCGAGGAGGCTCTTACAGAAGATATTGAGTTGCCTAGCGAATATAATTTAGTAAACCAAGTTGAAGAGGGAATAGTTCAGATAATTACAGAAACAGAAACATTTGAAAAAAGAGCAATACTAGAATATTCATTTAATATCTGTTATGGATTTAAATGTAAAATTTAGGAGGAAAAAATGGCAGCATTAAAAGAATTTGAAGATAAATTATACTGTGATGTTACAACTCAGGCTACTAATGCAATAGCTGGTAAAGATATTCTTTTATGTATATTTAATGCTACGGGGGATAAGTTACTAGCGATAGACGGACAGCAGTCTTTAACTTTGAATAGAGAAAAAGAGATAATAGAAATAAATTCTAAAACAATAGATGGAGGATGGAAGACTAAAGCAGCAGGACCTAAAGATTGGTCAATAGAATCTGATGGGATGTATTCTCCTACTTTAGAATCGCATCAGCTACTAGCACAGGCATATGAAGAGGATGAGTATGTTTGTTGCAAGATAGTAGATAACAAGAGAAAGAAACCTTTATTTGGAGGATTGGCATTAATAAAAGAATTTAACTTAGAAGCTCCATATGATGATTCTATGACATTTGAGATGACATTAGAAGGTTGTGGCAAGCTTACAGACTTAACTAAATCAGAAGAAGCTCCAGCAATGCCTGGAGAAGGAGGAATGGCATAGAATGTTTGAAATTGAAGGTAGAATATACGAATTAAGATATGATATGAAAACTGTTGAACAGTTAGAAAATACAGTAGGAATGTCTATAGTAGATATGATACAGAGTGTTCCTACTCTAACTAGATTAAAAATGATGATAGGAATGGCTCTTTGGAATGAGCATGGAAATAAAGTATCAAGCAAAACTGGTTCAGAAATGGCTGAAAAGTTTATACAAGAAAGAGGATTATTAGAATGTTTTAGAGAGTGCGTCAATAAAATCTCTGAGGACTGTGCTTTTTTATTCCGAAACGCTTAGTTGAATTTGAATATCTTGGTAAAGATGAAAACAAAATAGAAGATGATGAAGCAAGTGAATATTCTGAGGATAAGGCACTTGCTTTTTTTATCGTCAATTTTGGTTACACTAAGCGAGATTTTGAAGCTTTAACGATAAGGGAAAGAATATTTGCTATGAAAGCTTGGGAGGATAAGAAAGTATTAGATACTCAGTTAATGGCTAATGCATTCTTTAATGCTTATGCAAATGCAAATAGAAAGAAAGGCAAGAAGCCTATTCCTTTATGGAAAAAAACTAAGAATAAAAAAGTGAATATTAGTAAAGTAAAACAACAATTTGCTGAAATTGAAGAAATTGAAAAGAATGGCTCAAAGGATTGGGTTAGACAGATATATGAAGGAAGGAGGTAATACTTCTGAGTTCGTTAGGTGATATAAAAGTAAAAATATCTGCATTAGCTGATGGATTTAGTGAAACTATAAATGAAGTAGCTGATAGTTTAGAAGATTTAGATAAAAAAGGAGAAGGTACTGCATCATCTGCTCGGCGTTGGGGAGATAGATTTACTGATATGGGTAAGACATTATCTAAAGCTGGAGTTGCGGTAACAGGAGCAGTTGGTGCTATGGTTATGGCAGGTTCTAAATGGTCGGCTGAGGTAGCAGGTCAGCAGTTCTTATATAATAACTTGGATACTGCTATACAAAAGACTATAACGAGTGAAAGTCGGCACGCTAACTCTATAGGACTTACAGAGCAACAGTATAAAAATTCTGCTACAAGCATAGCTACATATTATAAAAATATGGGTATGACTACTCAAGAAACTTCAAGATTATCTGCTGAAAGTATGAATCTTGTTGCGGATCTAGCAGCAATAACTGATATGCCTTTTGATGAAGCTATGGATAGATTTAAGAGTGGATTGATGGGTGAAAAAGTTGCCCCTTGCTATAGAAATGTAGCATAGAAAATCGAGCAAAATCGGTAGACATCTCAAAGAGACAATACCGAGGTAATTTAAGGAATTAAAAAGCCTTAGACACCGTAACGCATAGGAATTGAACCTATGCTTTTTTATTGTAAAAAAAGTATAGAATATAATATTCCCACGAGTGTTCGGCACCTAAATTATTCAAATAATATGGTGAAAATATATGCTGAACTATATGGTGACATATAGAAGTATAGGATAAAAAGCCTATACGATAACAAAATTTGAACTATGAAGCACTAGATGCCTTTGGTATTAATATTTCAGCACGGTCACTTGAAAATAGTGAGTTTGTCAAAGGGTTAGGAAAATCTTGGAATCAGTTATCAGATAATGAAAAGATGATGGCAGTTTACAATGAGATAGTTAGACAGTCTAGTTCAGCTCAAGGACTAGCTAAACAGGAAGCTCAGTCTTTCGGTATGCAGATGAAATTATTAAAAGAAAAAATAATGGAAACAGCAGGGGCAATAGGTGAAAAATTGCTTCCATATTTGGAACCATTTATACAGAAAATAAATGAGATAGTTGAAGCAATTGGAAATTTCGCAAATGAACATCCTCAGCTTATGGCTGGTATATTGGGTGTAGCTGGTGCTATAGGGGGTTTAATGTTAGTACTTGGACCAGTACTCATGGTTGTTGGTCAGTTGATGACTGGATTTGCATCAGCGACAGTTGTGGCTGGAGTACTAGGAACAACAGTAGGAGCAATGGCTCTAGTATTTATAAAAGTTATAGCGATAATAGGTGCTGTTATAGCTATAGGTGCACTTTTAATAGCCAATTGGGATGCTATAAAACGGAGTGCAATTGCTTTATGGAATGATGTTAAGAGTAGTTGGAGTACTAGTCTAAATGAAATTAAAACAATGGCTATTGATTTATGGAATGACATCAAAACAGGTATTGCTAATGTATGGAATAGTATGAAAACAACCGCTACTAATATATTTAATAATATCAAAACAGTTATTTCAAATATATGGAATAATGTAAAATCAGTAACATCTAGTATATGGAACAGTATAAAGAGTACAGTTTCAAGTATATGGAATGGAATAAAATCAACTGCAACAAGTATATTCAATGCTATTAAATCATTTATAACAACATCTTGGAACAATGTAAAATCAACTACTACATCAATTTGGAACAGTATTAAAAGTAGTATAACTAGTATACTTAATGGAATAAAATCAACATTCACTAATATATTAAATGCTATAAAAAATGCTGTTAAAACAGGAATGAACAATGTAAAAAGCACTATGGTAAATATAATGAATCAAGCTAAGAGTGCTATAAGTAATATGGTTGGACGGTTTGCAAGTGTGGGTAGAAATATCGTAAATGGTATAGCAAATGGTATTAGGTCTGGAGCGAGTGCAGTAATTAATGCAGCTGCAAATGTAGCTAAAAGTGCATTAAATGCAGCTAAGAAATTTCTTGGAATACATTCTCCTTCTAAAGTTATGGCACAAGAAGTTGGTAGATTCATTCCAAGTGGTATGGCTGTAGGTATTACCGCTAATATAGATAGTTTAAAAAGTGCAGTTAGGGAAATGACTGGTATAGGAATAGAGCCAGCTATAGCAACAGTGTCTGATATAGACTATAGTGGTGCTATGAATTATCAGAGGTTTAATCCTGGCACGGATAATATAATGAGTGAGGATACTACTCCACAACCAATGTATATAAACTTTAGATTTGGAAATAGAAAATTCAAAGGATTTGTAAAAGATATAACTAGAGCTCAGGATACAGAGATAGAGCTTATAGAAGAATATGGAATATAGGAGGGTGGCAAATATGAAAGAAGAAGTATCTTTTTTAGAAAAAGAGAGTAAAGGCTACCCTCTTAAATTATATGTAAATGGAATATGCTTAGATGATGCAATAGAGGGTTTCAATACTCTTAATGTATTTGGTAGAACAGTAGCTCATAAGAAGGTGAATATAACTGAGGGCATTGATAATGGTGGCTTTATGAGTTCCAATAGATACAAAACAAGAAAGCTAACAGTCGAGTATTGGATAAAAGCAAAAGATAATAAGGCTCTTATAAAGAGTTTTGAGAAATTGAACAAGATATTAGAAGGAGATAATCTTGACATAGTAGTAAATGATGAAAAATTCCATTATTTTGGAGTAGTGTCTGAATTTGAAGAAATAAATGATACTACCAATTGGATATACAGTAAATTTGATATTGTGTGTTTAGATCCTTTTAAATATAGTGATATATATTCTATTAAATTTGATAGAAAGACTAATTTCCCATATCTATTTTTACATGAAACTATACCAGATTCTATAGAAGTAGATTTAAAGGGAGATTGTGATATTGTAAAAATTACAAATGCAACTAATGGTAAAAGTATTATCTTAAATGGAAGATTTAAAAATGGAGATAATATACTAGTTGATATTAAAAATAGTAATGTAGTTTATAATCGCAGAAATAATTTAAATATGCTCAATATACTGAGTGATTTTGAAGATTTTACAATAAATTTTGATGATGAGATTGTAGTAGTAGGCTCTTCATCAGACTCTTGTACTATAAAATTCAAAGAAAG
>URRU01000033.1 GCA_900550335.1 uncultured Clostridium sp.
ATAATAGAATATAGATTTAAATATAATAAATATAATTAATTGATAACATACAAACTAATTAATTAATATAATTTAAAATCAACATAAATCACAAAGCCTAAAATAAAATATAAAAAAGCGCGACAGAAAGGGTGATTTTTATTCCCATTTATTATATAATACTTATAGGCTGAGATGATTTGTTTTCCAGTTATCGGCTACGAAAGTTAAATTGAATTTTGGGAAGTCAAGTTATTTTTCGTATCTAGCATGAAACAAATTAGTTTCAGCTTTTTTAATTAATAGCTCGTATAGTATGGAAGTTTTAACTTATCAAATCAAAACTTATTAAATATAAGCATCGTTTGATGTTGTCTGATTATATTTGTTGACACATTCAATTTAAACCATATATGAATAATAGTCAATAAGATAGGCTATTGATATTTACGGTCAAAAAAATTACAACTTATCGAAAAAATTTATAGTAAAATTAAATTTAGAATAAAAGTATTAGAAAAGACTGTAAAATAGAGAAAGTTATAGAATTGACAAGTAATAGTATGATTGTTTATTTAATGCAAAATCAATAACAAGTTAAAAGCATATAGAAAAAAAGAATAAAGAAGAACAAAGAAAAAGAAAGAAAAATAAAATTAGTAAATAAAAAAGGACAGTTAATATAAGCTGTCCTTTTTGTATGTAGAAAATCCTCAGTTTTACTGGAGGCTTCTTTTAATTTTTATTATAAGTTTTCTTTTATTGCTTTTGAAAGCTGGTCTGGACATGATGTAGGTCTGTTTCCGCAAGTATTTCCTTCTAATAAATCAGCTACATGCTGAGCATCCATACCTTCTACTAATTTAGCTATACCTTTAAGATTTCCGTTGCATCCTGCTGTGAAAACAACATTGTGTAGTTTGTTGTTATCATCTATTTCGAATTCCATCATTTTGCAACATACACCGCTTGGTGTGAAAGTAACTTTTTTCATTATATTTTCCCCCTATTAAGTTAGTTTATTCAATAAAATAAGGGACAAAGTCCCTTTTTCATTTTAAGATTATAACATATATATTATTGTAGAGTAAATAGTTAAAAAGCAACCTTTTAATAGTATTAATTTTTAATAGTATTAATTTTTAATAGTATTAATTTATTTTTTGCTATCATTTAAGGTTAGCTTATAACGGTATTAGTTTACTTTTTATTAAGTATTAATTTTCTCTTTTTTCTATTAAAAGAGAAATTATCTCTGTATACATTTCAGAAGCGTTTTTCTTCCAATTATTACAGATGCTATTTGCCTGTTTTTCTGATGAAACGTTTAAATTTAAGTCTATAAGATTTGACTGATCCTCAACAACCCTTAAATTTACTATATATTCGTTATCACTTTGTTTTACAAAGCTAGATTTTATCTGAGTATCTGCAAGGAGATTTCCTTTATTATCACAGATATATTTATCAACCTTATCCATTACAGTCTCTGGTATTCTCGAAACAAAGTAATCGTGCGATTCTTCACCGTTTAATGTAAGAGTATAATACTCTCTACCAGATTCTTTGTATGTTGTTATAAGCTTGCTGTCGGTTAATTCTGAAAGTAGAGATTGAAGAGAAAAATAATTCATCATCTCTGTATCTAGTACAACCTGAGTTATTTGAGAATTTGTTAAAGGCATATTTGCCTTCTTTAATATATGTAAAATCAAAAGCTTATGATATATAATTTCTTCTGACGAGTTTTCGAACATTTTACCACTCCCTATCACAAAGTATATAATATTATATTAAACTAAAACTGGGTAAATTTAAAGAGAATTTACATATTTTTAAATTGGATAACACATAAGATAGCATTTAATTGTGATATAATTAAAAGAAGAAAAAGTTGAGAGGAAATTGTAATTAAAAAAGTCTACGTGGTGAGTTAATAGAGTGAGTGTAGATTGGAAAGGAGCGGATATGTTTTCTATACCAGAACTTAAAAAAGTTGAAGATGTTATGGATATAACATTTAACACTATAAATGAAGAAGAGCCTGTAAAAACAGTCGTCAGTGAAATTATAAAATCTAATAAAAAGACTCTTATAGTTACAGACGAATTTGGAAATATGAGCGGTGTTATTTCGATGACAGATATACACAACTTAGGGCTGTTAAACTCTGGAAATGAAAATATAAAAATAAAGGATATAATGAAGAAAAAAATTATATCCGTAGAAAAAGGTACTTTGCTAGATGAATGTAGAGACCTTATGATAAAGGAAAATATAGGGATTTTACCTGTTTTAGAAGACGGAAAGGTCGCTGGAATTTTGAGACAGGAGCATATAAGAGACTACCTTTATATGCAGCTTGAGGATTATGGAATAACTTTAAAGTATATAATTGGACAAATTAAAGAAGGAATATGTGCGGTAAATGATGAGGGAATAGTTATACTTTGGAATAATTTTATGGAGCAAAGATACGATATAAAATCAGAGGATATAGTAGGAAAGCACATAAGTAATTTTCTAGAGGATACTGTTTGTGAGATGGTTCTTAGAAGAAGGATAGGTATAAGTGATGTATATTCAACACATAAGAAGCAAGACATGTATGGTCTTGTTCATGCAAACCCTATTTTCTTTGGAGGAGAGTTTGTAGGGGTTGTATGTACAGAGCTAGATATTACAGAGGCTAGAAACTTATCTTTTGAACTTGAAAAGACAAATGAAAAGCTTAAATACTTTCAGGATGAGGTGAAAAACCTATCTAGTGGTATATTTGAAAAGATTTTAGGAAAGAGTGATAAGATAGAAAAAGCAAAGGCTATTGCTAAACAGGTTGCAAAAACTAGCAGTAGTATATTTATTTGGGGAGAAAGTGGTACAGGTAAGGAAGTGTTCTCTAGGGCTATACACGAGCAGAGTGGTAGAAAAGGAGCCTTTGTTCCTGTAAACTGCAGTGCAATCCCAGCAGAATTATTTGAAAGTGAGTTCTTTGGATATGAGTCTGGAGCATTCACTGGAGCCAATAAAAAAGGTAAGAGTGGTATTTTTGAATTGGCAAAGGATGGGACAGTTTTCTTAGATGAAATTGCAGACCTTCCTTTAAATATGCAGGCAAAACTTCTGAGAGTCCTTCAAGAAAAGGAAGTAAGAAGAGTCGGTGGAGAAAAAACAATTAAAATAAATCCTAGAATTATCTCTGCAACCAACAAAGACCTTGAAAAAATGGTCAAAGAAGAAAAGTTTAGAGAGGATTTATATTATAGATTAAATGTAGTTGAGATACAAATCCCTCCTTTAAGAGAGAGAAAAGAGGATATAGGAATATTACTTCATTATTTCTTGGACGAGATGTGCAGAGAAAATGCTAGACCTCCTCTAACTTTAAGCAAAGAAGCTTATAAGATTTTAGAAAACTATAGATGGAAGGGAAATATAAGAGAGTTAAAAAATACTGTAGAAAATATGGTTGTATTATCAGATTCTTCTATTATAGAAAAGGATGCAATACCTAATTATATAGTAGAAAGTTCAAAATCTGACATTGAAGAGGAAGAGTATCCTCTAGATCTTACAGCAGCTACAGAAAAGTTAGAAATAAAAAATATAAAAAAAGCTTTGGAGATGTCGAATGGAAATAAAGCAAAAGCAGCAAAAATTTTAAATATACCTAGGACAACTCTATATTATAAGTTAGATTTGTATGGAATTAATGCTAAATAGTAAAGCTTATAAAAATTTTATATTTTGTTAATAGAATTGATAGAATAATAAGAAAACTATAAAAAAAAGCTATAATAAAATAATTTTACTAAAATCTATATAATAATGTCGAGTTTTTGACTTTATGTCTAAATTTCGACGAAAGTTATATAATTATCTAACAAATAGCTGAAAATAGGCAACTATTGTATGTTGAATATAAAAAATAAGTGATAAAATTATAAAAATGTCGAAAAATAGACATAAAATGAGTTGAAAACGCTTGTAATTGTCACTTGAAATTGTTATAATAAAGTTAAAGATGGAACTAAAGATTGAGTAATTCCAATGACACTATAGAAAAAAACATTAGTTGAAAACTTTGGCATAGGAATTGCTTATAATTAATAGTGCGACAGATTAATATGGGGGTGATTTAATATGGTACTTAGATTAGAACTAAGACAGCATGTTGGTGCTCCTTGCCGGCCTATAGTAAGTGTTGGGGAACATGTAAAAAAAGGTCAGCTAATAGCAGAACCAACAGGTCTAGGTGCTAACATCCATTCTTCTGTATACGGAACAGTTAAAGATATAACTGAAACAGCTATACTTATAGAAGCGGATGAAGAACAGCCTGAAGAATTCGTTAAGATAAAAGATACAGAATCTAATCTTGACGCAATAATAGAAGCAGGTGTTGTTGGAGCAGGTGGGGCAGGATTCCCAGCTGGTATAAAATTTAAAGGTGATATAGAAGGTGGTTACGTAATAGTAAACGCAGCTGAATGTGAACCTATACTTGCACATAATATGGCATATATAGAAGATCACGCAGAAGAGTTAGTAAGAGGACTTAAATATCTTCTTGAAATAACTAAAGCTGCTAAAGGTTACATAGCTATAAAACCTCATCACACAAAACAGCTTTTAGCTCTAGGAAAAGCAACTAAAAACGAAGATAATATAGAAATAAAATATCTTCCAAATATGTATCCAGCAGGAGATGAAAGAGTTATAGTTAGAGAATTACTAGGAGTTGAACTTGAACCAGGTCAGCTTCCAAGTGTAGCAAAAGCTATAATATCAAACGTTGAAACTGTGAAAAATGTAGTTGCAGCTATAGAAGAAAGAAGACCAGTTATAACTAAAGATTTAACAGTTGCTGGTAGAGTAAAAGATGAAAGTGCTCAGACTGGTAGAGTATTCTTAAACGTTCCAATAGGAATGCCAATAAGCTACTTCATAGACCAGTGTGGTGGAATATTAGAACCATATGGTGAAATAGTTCTTGGTGGGCCTTTCACAGGTAAACACGGAGAATTAGATTCACCTGTAACAAAAACTTTAGGTGGTATAATCGTGTCTATGCCATTAATACAGGAAAAAAGAAAATTAGGAATCATCTGCTGTGAATGTGGAGCTCAGGAAGCAAGACTACACGAAATAGCTTCTCTTATGAATGCAGAAATAGTTGCAGAAGAAAGATGTAAGAGAATGACAGATGATGGTAGAGGAAGATATAGATGTTCACTTCCTGGTATGTGTCCAGGACAGGCAGAAACAGTTCTTAAACTTAAGAGTCAGGGTGCAGAAGCGTTACTAATAAGTAACTGCGAAGACTGAACAAACACAGTTATGCAAGTGGCACCTAGGTTAGGATTGCCTGTATATCACAGTACAGATCATTCATTAAGAGCAGGCGGACATAGATTATACAGAAGAAAAAAATAAAACAAATCTTATAATCTAATAAGATAGTAAACAGGGGGTTTATTATTATGTCTATAACAATCGAAACAGCAAAAGCTCATGCAAATGATCCAGCAGTTACATGCTGCAGATTTGAAGAAGGAACAGTAGTTGAACCAGCTAATCTAGAAGATCCAGCTATATTCCCAGATTTAGTTGAATCAGGATTACTAGTTCTTCCAGAAAATACATTAACAATAGGACAGATTTTAGGAGCTAAATTAACTAAAACTTGTGATGCTTTAACAGCACTTACTCCAGACAATGCTGAAGGATTCTCTGCAGGAGAAGAAGAAGCAGCTGAAGAAGAAGTTGAAGTTGTAGAAAGCGAAATAGTAGAATCTAATCCAGTTGCTTCAGCAGCAACAACAGTAAGTGTAAGTTCTGGATATTTAAAACTTCACATAGGGGAAGGAAAAGATATAGACTTACAGATTCCATTAGGTGTAGCAGCAGCTATGGAATTATAATAACCAAGTGAATTATTAAAATTCAAATATATATACAAAAACATAGTAATCTACCGGTGCTCTAAAAAGAGCACCGGATAATCAAAGTACAAGTTGCTTATTACAAAAGAGTGCTTGAACTCAGATTAGATAAAAAAAATAAAATTTTAGGAGGTATTTTGCTATGTCAATAACTGTAGAAACAGCTCAGGCCCACGCTAATGACCCAGCAGTAACATGCTGCAGATTCGAAGCAGGGACAGTGGTAGAACCAGCTAACTTAGAGGATCCAGCTATATTCCCAGATTTAGTTGAATCAGGATTATTAGTTTTACCAGAAAATACATTAACAATAGGACAGGTTTTAGGTGCTAAATTAACAGCAACTTTAGATGCTTTATCAGCTATAACTCCAGATAACGCTGAAGGATTCTCAGCAGGAGCAGAAGAAGAAGTTGAAGAAGAAGTTGTAGAAGAAGCTCCAGTAGTTGAAGCAGCTCCAGCTCCAGTAGCTCCAGTAGCAGCTCCAGCATTAGCAGGTGGAGTATTCAAACTTCACATAGGAGAAGGTAAAGATATAAACTTAGAAATACCTTTAGGTGCAATGGGTGGTGCAGCAGCTCCAGCTCCAGCAGCTCCAGTAGCAGAAGCAGCAGCAGTTCCAGCTGTTGAAGAAGCTAAAAAAGAAGAAACAAAATTAATAAGAACTTTAACAAAAAAACATTTCAAAATAGACAAAGTTGTATTCGGTGAAGAAACTAAAATAGAAGGAACTACTTTAACACTAAGAAACCCAGAAGCTATGTGTGCTGAAGCAGTTGAAACTGAAGAATTAGTTTACGATATGAAGTTAGATATAATAACTCCAGACAGATACAACGAATATTCAGAAGCTATACTTGATATACAGCCAATAGCAACTAAAGAAGAAGGTGAACTTGGAGAAGGTATCACTAGAACTATAGATGGTGTTGTAATGGTATTATCAGGAACAGATGCTAACGGAGTTCAGATAGGTGAATTCGGTTCTTCTGAAGGTGAAATGTCTACTACAATGATGTGGGGTAGACCAGGTGCAGCTGATAAAGGTGAAATATTCATAAAAGGTGAAGTAACTATAAAAGAAGGTACTAACATGGAAAGACCAGGACCTCTAGCTGCTCACAAAGCATTTGACTGCATAACTCAGGAAATAAGAGAAGCCTTAAAGAAAGCTGACGATTCTCTAGTAGTTGATACTCAGACTATAGAACAGTTCAGAAGAGAAGGTAAAAAGAAAATAGTTATAGTTAAAGAAATAATGGGACAGGGTGCAATGCACGATAACTTAATATTACCATCTGAACCAGTTGGTACATTAGGTGCTAGACCAAACGTTGACTTAGGTAACGTTCCAGTTGTTTTATCTCCACTTGAAGTATTAGACGGTGGTATACATGCATTAACTTGTATAGGACCTGCTTCAAAAGAAATGTCTAGACATTACTGGAGAGAACCATTAGTAATAAGAGCTATGGAAGATGAAGAAGTAGATTTAGTAGGTGTTGTATTCGTAGGATCTCCACAGGCTAACTCTGAAAAATTCTATGTATCTAGAAGATTAGGTATGTTAGTTGAAGCTATGGAAGTTGACGGTGCTGTAGTTACTACAGAAGGATTCGGTAACAACCATATAGACTTCGCATCTCATATAGAACAGATAGGTATGAGAGGTGTGCCAGTAGTTGGTGTTACTTACTCAGCTGTTCAGGGTGCTCTAGTTGTTGGTAACAAATACATGACTCACATGGTAGATAACAACAAATCTAGACAGGGTATAGAAAACGAAATACTTGGAAACAACACATTAGCTCCAGAAGAAGCTATAAGAATAATGTGCATGCTTAAAAATGCTATGGCTGGTGTTGAAGTTAAAGCTCCAGAAAGAAAATGGAACCCTAACGTTAAATTAAACAACATAGAAGCTATAGAAAAAGAATTAGGAATAAAAATAGAATTAGAAGACAACGAAACTGTACTTCCAACATCAAGAAAGAGAAGAGAAATCTACGAAAAAGATGATATAGAAGCAGGAATAGTTGAAGTTAAAGAAATAGAAAAATAAGAACTTTTATTTTCTAAATCTAAAATAATTAAATAAATTTATTGAACTATCAAGAAAGAGGTATCTAAATGGAAAAATTAAGATATATCTCTTCAGAATCATACTTTGAAGGTGTAATAGTTGAAATACACGATGGTGCATTCACTATAGACCTTAAAGGTAGACTTGGACAGTTCAAAATACCTAGCAGAATGCTTATAACTGACTACGAACCGAAGATAGGACAAGAAGTTGGATTTATGCTAAGTTATCCTGAGGTATTAAGTCCAGATCCTAATCCAGAGTATGTAGAAAACATTCTGAGAGAACAAAAGAAAAAAGCCGAAGTAATGGCTAGAACAAGAGAAAATCTTAAAAAGCAGCTTCTAAAAGAAATTGAAGAAGAAAGCAAATAAGAAATCTAAAATTGTAAACAACATAAACTTAAAAATATAAATTTAAGTTTCATTTTGAAGGGAGAGATAATACAATGAGTCTTACAACAGTAAAAGGACTTCAGTCTGAAATATTCGTTCCAATAACACCTCCTCCAGTTTGGACTCCTGTAACTAAAGAATTAAAAGATATGGTTATAGCGTTAGCTTCAGCTGCAGGTGTACATATGAAAACTGACGAAAGATTTAACCTAGCTGGGGATACATCTTTCAGAGTAGTACCAGATACAGCTAAACCAGAAGATTTAATGGTTTCACACGGTGGATATGACAACTCTGACGTTAATAGAGACGTTAACTGCATGTTCCCAATAGAAAGATTACATGAATTAGTTGCAGAAGGATTTATAAAAGGTGTTGCACCATTCCACTACACATTCATGGGTGGTGGTGGTAACCAGCACGTATTCACAGAAGAAACTGGTCCAGCTATAGCAGCTAGATTAAAAGAAGAAAATGTTGACGGTGTCGTTATGACAGCTGGTTGAGGTACTTGCCACAGAACTGCCGTGATCGTGCAGAGAGCAATAGAAGAAGCTGGTATACCAACAATAATAATAGCAGCTTTACCTCCAGTAGTTAGACAGAATGGTTCTCCAAGAGCAGTTGCTCCAATGGTTCCAATGGGTGCTAATGCTGGTGAACCTCACAACATAGAAATGCAGACTGGTATATTAAAAGCTACTTTACATCAGTTAGTAGAAATACCATCAGCTGGTAAAATAGTTCCATTACCATTTGAATACCACGCTGCTATATAGTTAGTGAAATATTAGTGGGTTTATCCATTAAATAAAAATACCCCCTTTCCGGTATTCCGGGAAGGGGGTTTAAAAAAAGGTGGTCAATATTATGGAAGAAATAGTGATGAGAAGATTAGCTATTAAATCATTCCACATAGAAGAAGTGGAAATGGGATCAGCTGTAGCAATTAAAGGTAAAAAACTTTTACTTAATAAAAGTAGAGTTCAGGAACTTATTGATGCAGATGATTTAATAACTGATATTAAACTAGAAGTAATTGAACCTAAAGCTAAAAACCCTGCAGAGTATGACAGGGAAATTAACACAATAATGGATATTATACCAATATCTACAAAAGTACTAGGGACTCTTGGTGAAGGTCTTACACACACTTTAACAGGTGTTTATGTAATGCTTACAGGAGTTGATGAAGATGGAAGACAGATGCATGAATTTGGATCATCAGAAGGTAGACTTGCTGAACAGATGGTTCTAGGAAGATGCGGTACTCCATCAGAAAATGACTACATAATACACATGGATGTTACTATCAAAGGTGGACTTCCATATGATAGACATCTTCCAAATGCTTGTTTCAAAGCGTGTGATGATTTTATCCAGGATATAAGATCTATATTAAAGAGAGAAGACGGGCGTCATGCTTCAGAATCTCATGAATTCTTCGATAAAGTTAGACCTGGTGGAAAAAAAGTTGTAATAGTTAAACAGATAGCTGGTCAGGGTGCAATGTACGATAACCAGTTATTCTCTGATGAGCCAAGTGGATTTGAAGGAGGAACATCTATTATAGATATGTGCAATATGCCAATGATACTTTCTCCTAATGAATATAGAGACGGTGCTCTTAGAGCGCTAGTATAAGGAAGGGGTTGGAAAATTATGGGTATAGGTCCTTCAACTAAAGAAACATCTTTACATCATTTCAGAGATCCTATTTTAGAAATATGTTCAGAAGATACTGACATAGACTTATTAGGTGTAGTAGTAGTAGGTACTCCACAGGATAACAAGTACAAAAATCTTGTTGGACAGAGAGCTGCTCAGTGGCTAGAAGCTATGAGAGCTGATGGAGTAATATTATCTGCTGATGGATGGGGAAACTCACATGTTGACTATGCAAACACATTTGAAGAAATAGGTAAAAGAGGAATCCCAACAGTAGGGGTAACTTTTAATGGAACAAATGCAAAATTTGTAGTTACAAATGAATATATGGATACAATAGTAGATATAAACAAATCAGAATCAGGAACAGAAACAGAAATAGTAGGCGAAAATAACGTCGATAAAACTGATGCAAGAAAAGCTCTTGCATTCCTTAAATTAAAAATGAGAAAACGGGGCAAATAAGACCCTTTAGCATGAGTTGAATTTATGACTCGAAACTTTCAGAATATAATGATAATACGTGAGATTAAATTTGATATTAGATAAAGTAATTTATAGAATAACTTTATAATTATTAAAAAATATTATAAAAAAATATAAAAAATTATTGATAAATACATGACAAAACTATAGTTTTATTATATAATAGAAATATAAGGAAATGGATTTCAAATTAATAAAACAAAAGAAATTCGATTAAATTAAAAGTAGATAAAAATTATATTAAGCATGATAAAATAAACGATATAAAAATTTTATAAAAGATAGTTTATTTTATAATTAACATGTCTACAAAACTTAAATTCGCAAATAAGTCTTTTATAAGACTTAAAATATAATTGCCAAAGGCAATAAACTAAGGGGGAAATTGTTATGAAATTTAGCAGAACAATTCAGGCTATAGACTCTCATACAGCTGGAGAAGCAACTAGAATAGTTGTAGGTGGAATACCAAACATAAAAGGTAATACAATGCCAGAAAAGAAACAGTACTTAGAAGATCATTTAGATCACATAAGAACAGCTATAATGTTAGAACCAAGAGGACACAATGACATGTTCGGTTCAGTTATGACTCAGCCATGTGATCCAGACGCTGACTTCGGTATAATATTCATGGACGGTGGCGGATACCTTAACATGTGTGGTCACGGTTCAATAGGTGCAATGACAGTTGCAGTTGAAACTGGTGTAGTTCCAATGGAAGAACCTGTAACAAAAGTTGTTATGGAAGCTCCTGCAGGAATAATAAAAGGTGATGTTAAAGTAGAAAACGGAAAAGTTCAGTCTGTTTCTATATTCAACGTACCAGCATTCTTATACAAAAAAGACCAGGAAGTTGAATTACCAGGTGTAGGTAAAGTTAAATTCGATATATCATTCGGTGGATCTTTCTTCGCTATAGTTCATGCTAGCCAGTTAGGATTAAAAATAGAACCTAAAAATGCAGCTAAATTAACTGATATGGCAATGGAATTAAGAGACATAATAAACAGAGAAATCGAAATACAGCACCCAACATTAGAACATATAAAAACTGTAGACCTTGTTGAAATATGGGACGAACCAACTAATGAAAAAGCAACTTACAAAAACGTTGTTATATTCGGACAGGGACAGGTTGACAGATCTCCTTGTGGAACAGGTACAAGTGCTAAATTAGCTACTTTACATGCTAGAGGAGAATTAAAAGAAGGCGAAAAATTCGTATATGAAAGTATATTAGGAACATTATTCGAAGGTGAAATAGTAGGAACTACTAAAGTTGGAGAATTCGATGCAGTATTACCAAAAATAACTGGTTCTGCTTACATGACAGGATTCAATAACTTCTTAATAGACGAAGATGACCCAGTTAAATATGGTTTCATATTAAAATAAGTATTGAATAAAGATTTCAAATTTGATTAAAGTGAGGCTATTACATTAATAAATAACATTAATGTAACAGCCTCTTTTTTATTTTTTGATAAGCGATTTCCTTGGTATACAAATAAAAGGAATTATAGTATAATTGTTGACGTCGCTTTTTAGAGAGTATATTAAACTATTGAAAAATTACGCTTATGTTTGAAAATATGTTAATATCTTGAGGAAAAGTGGATAACTACAAAGGTATACCGGTAGCCATGTGCGCTGGATATATAGGAGGACAAAATGGTAAATTTAATAAGAATTATACTACTATCATTTACCGGAATGCAGGGATTTTTAATGATTAGCGATTATTCTAAAGCCAAAAGAGAAAATCGACTAGAAGATGAAAGTTGTGTAAAAGCCGGAATAGCAGGGATGATAGGTAACTTTTTTGACACATTGGGGGTAAGTTCTTTTGCGGTCATAATAGCTATGGGAAAAGTTATGAAGATGAAATTTAAGGATAAAGAGCTACCAGCGATGTTAAACGTATCTTGTGCAATACCAAATATAACAGAAGCACTTATATTTTTAACAGCTATAGAAGTAGATCCTACAACGCTTGTGTCTATGCTAATAGCTGCAGGAATGGGCTCATATATAGGAGCTGGAATAGTAGAAAAATTAGATGAAAAGAAAATACAGTTAGCTATGGGAATTGCACTGTTTATAACTGCGACTGTAATATTTATGGGGCTTCCATGGGTAAATCTTCTTCCTGTTGGAGGAAGCAGTATAGGTCTTAGTGGCTCAAAGCTATTTATAGGAGTTACTCTAAACTTTATATATGGAGCTTTAATGACAGCTGGAATAGGACTATATGCACCTTGTATGGCAACTACATATATACTTGGTATGTCGCCAAAATGCGCATTTCCTATAATGATGGGATCATGTGCAGTACTTATGCCTATAGCAAGTACTAGATTCATTAAAGATGGACACTACCCTAGAAAAACATCTATATGGATAACAATAGGTGGAGTGGTTGGAGTATTTGCTGCTGCGTATATATTTAATGCTATGCCTATGAATATGGTGAAAGTACTATGTGTGTTTGTAATATACTACACATCTTATGGAATGCTTAAAAAGGCATTTAATAGAGAAAAAACGAAATTAGCAGAAGCTTAATGATGATATATAGTAATATAAACTAAAAAATACATATTTATAAATATTTTACAAGATGTTTCATTAAGAAACATCTTTTTTTTATTATAGAGTGTTTAGAATGTTATATGGGTTAAAAAATATTACAATACTTAAATAATTATATAATTATAAAAATAGATGGAGATTTATTAAATCTATAAAGATATAGGAAAAATAAATGAAAAAATAGGTATAAGTTAAAAAAATAAAAGAT
>URRU01000034.1 GCA_900550335.1 uncultured Clostridium sp.
TCTCTAACGATCATATGTTTTAATACTTCATCAGTAATTTTCATTACACGATCAAGTTCTGCAGAGCAAGCTGGTTCTGCTGTGTATTCAAATAAGCAGTAGAAACCATCAGTGCAGTCTTTAATTTCATAAGCCAAACGTTTTTTGCCCCAACGATCTTCTTTGTCAATAGTACCACCATTGGCAACGATTAAGTTAGAGAACTTTTCGATAACAGCATTAGTTGCTTCTTCTTCCATTGGTCTAATAATAAATACGACTTCGTACTTTCTCACGAAATCACCTCCTCTTTGGACTATCGGCCCACAAATGGGCAGGGATTAATTCCGCTAAGCGGAACTCGTTATTAACATAACTTCTTAATTATATCATTGTCTAAATGCTAACGCAAGCTATTATTTAACTATTCTTTAACATTTTCTTTACCTCTCATCAAAGAAGCAAATAGGGCTATAATACATAAAAAACCAAATAAAATAAATATATATTTAAAACTGTGTAAAAGTATATCTACATAATTACTTTCTATTGCTTCAGCAGTAAAAATAGATAATAGCAAGGTTACTAATGACATGCTTATCGCTTGCCCTGTAAGGCGCATTACTGCCAAAATCGAAGACGCCACTCCATAAAATTTTGCCTCTACAGCTCCCATAATGGCATTATTATTCGGTGAAGCAAATAAACCAAAGCCTAAACCAATAAAGGCTAAATTTATACCAATCAGATAAAATGATGTATCTTTATCCAAAAAAGAAAAAGCAAATAATCCTATCATCATCATACCCATACCTAAAGAAGCAATAAGTCTTGATGAGAATTTATCAGATAATGCTCCTGCTTTAGGAGAAACAATTGTCATAATAAATGGTTGTATCAATAAAAATCCTCCAGCTGTAAAAGCATCCATACCTCTGACTAATTGCAAATATAAAGATAATACAAAACCTAAAGCAAAAGTCGCACTATAATGAATTAAAGCGGCTATATTTGACATGGTAAATACTGTATTTCTAAAAATAGATAAATCTACAAGTGGCGAAGCAACTTTTTTCTGCTCATATATAAATAATAAAAATAAAATAAATAGAATAATAAATATTAAAAAATATAAAATACAAATAGATTGGAGAAGAAAATATGAATAATCAATTTATCAGAGGAATTAAGTTTGAATGGGACAATATACCAGAAGATAGCTATCTTAGAAAAATTGAAGCTCTAAAAGACATTGAAAGTCTAGAATTTTCAAATCCAATCACATTCTTTGTAGGAGAAAATGGTACAGGAAAATCGACTCTACTTGAAGCAATAGCTGTTTCTCATGGATTTAATCCTGAAGGTGGTACTAAAAATTATTCTTTTTCAACGCATGATACTCATTCAGAATTATGTGATGCGATAAGGATTGTAAAAGGATTTAGAAAAGAAAAATACGGATATTTTCTAAGAGCGGAGAGTTTTTACAATGTTGCAACATACGCAGACGATTTACATCCTTCTGCAAAATACCACGAGAGATCTCATGGAGAAAGTTTCCTAGCTTTAGCTCAAAATAGCCTTAGACCAAATGGATTATACATATTTGACGAACCTGAGGCTGCACTATCACCACAAAGACAGTTGACATTGTTGATGGAGATAAACAAATATGCAAAAGAAGGAGCACAATTCATAATCGTAACGCACTCGCCAATACTACTCGGAATTCCAGATGCTGAAATATACAACTTTGATGACGGAAAAATACACAAATGCACCTACGAAGAAACAGAAAGCTACAAAATAACGGAAATGTTCATAAACAATAGAGAAATACTACTAAAAAACTTACTAGACTAAAAATTATATAATATAAAAATACATAAAAAGTATAAAAAATATCGGTGAAATAAAGAGTATAATATTTTGTTTTATCACTGAGATTACGGCTATGCAGTGATTTTTGAAATTATAAAAATAGGGCTGTTCAATATTTGCAATGAGTCTTTTTGGCACGTAATCACGAATTAATTTGCATCGACAATCTGGAAGCGCCTCGCAACATATAAATGTGTTACATAAAAGGGCGAGGCGCTGAAGCCTGGAGAGCAAATAATTGTGATTACTGCCAATAAAAAAGGCCATTGCAAAATTGCAACAGCCTATACTTTTATAATTCACAAATACCTACATTTTCTCCATACATTGCATACCAATCTTTATTGAAGTCATCTACTGCTTTTTCAATGTTAGGATTTGCAAATATCTGTTTTAACACAGCTACTGGAGCAGTTATCGCATGTGCCCCATAGTTGAATGAATCTCTAACCTGCTGAACACCTTTGAATGATGCAGCAACTATCTTAGTATTGTATCCGTCAACAGCTATTCTATCAGATAGATTGCTTATTAAATCCATTGGATCTGCACCAAGATTTCCTATTCTATTAACATAAGGTGCTATATAATCAGCTTCAGCAGCTAAAGCCATGTATGCCTGCATTAAATCGTAAACTGCAGTTGCCGTAACCTTTACACCTTCTGCTTTTAAAGCTTTTATAGCTTTTATACCTTCATAAGAAACAGGAACTTTTATATATACCTGGTCATCTATTTCTTTTAATATTCTATGAGCTTCAGCCACCATTTCGTCGCTATTTTTTGAAATTACCTGAACGTGAAGGCTTCTCTCCATACCTATTATTTCTCTTATTTTTCTCATGTGTTCAAAGAAGTTTTCTGGATTTGTCTGTTTAACTATTGAAGGGTTGCTAGTTACCCCAACTATTGGCATATGCTCAACAGCATCCTTGATTTCTTCTAAATTAACTGTATCTACTATAAATTCCATTTTATTATATCCCCCTAAAGCTATAATAGCTTTTTAAAAAATTTTATCTAAACATATATTATTATAATACAAAATAACTTTTTAAAGTATAATGTATTTTTTTATTATAATGTTTGTTCTGTTCTTCCAATTATATCGTCCTGTGTTGCTTTTGATAATACATTGAAGAATGCACTATATCCTGCAACCCTAACTATTAAATCTCTGTGTTTTTCTGGATGTTTCTGAGCATCTATAAGTGTATCTCTTGAAACAACATTGTACTGAACATGGTATCCATCTAATCTATTGAAGAATGTTTTTATTAACATCTCTAGTTTTTCTTTATTTTCCTCTTTTGATAATAGCTGAGGAGTTACTTTCTGATTTAATAACACACCACCAGTTATTTCGTGAGTTGGTAATTTTGAAACTGATTTGAATACCGCTGTTGGTCCTTTTTTATCCATTGAATGAGCAGGAGAGCATCCCTCTGCAAGAGGAGTTCTTGCATTTCTACCATCAGGAGTTGCCATAGTTGAGAATCCCTGACCTACATTGGCAGATATAGAAGATGTACCAGCATATCTGATTCCACCTATTGGACCTCTACCATGTCTAGTATTTGGATATTTCTTCATTTCATCTATGTATACGTTGTAAACATCAACCACTAGCTGATCCACGTAGTCGTTGTCATTTCCGTATTTTGGAGCATCGTTTATTAACATCTGCTGTATTTTTTTATTTTCTTCAGTTGAGAAATCATCTAATAATGCATTCCATAACTGTTCTGGAGTTATTTTGTTTTCATCGAATACAAGCTTTTTGATAGCAGCTAAACTGTCTGCCATATTTGCTATACCAACCTGTAATCCAGAGATGAAGTCATATATTGCTCCACCTTCTTTAAGAGTTTTACCTCTACCTATACAGTCCTGAGTTAAAGCTGAGCATAGTATGTCTGGAACATCTCTTTCTAGAGCTAAATCTATTGTATTTTCAACGATAACACTCATTCTAGTTAAGTATCTCATAGCTTTTTCTATAGCCTGTTCTAATTCTTCATAAGATTTCATGTCTTTGAAGTATCCGCTTCCTTCAAAGAATCTCTTTCCACTTGTCATATCGACACCGTCGTTCATTACCATAAGAAGTATTCTTGGGAAGTTCATGTAAGACATACCTGTACATCTGTATCCCCATTTTCCTGGAACTGCAGTTTCAACACATCCTATTGCAGAGTAGTTGTATGCATCTTCTTCCTTAACTCCTTTTTCTATAAATGAAGGTATTATAACTTCATCAGAGTTGAATGCTGGCATACCAGTTCCTAATTTCATAACTTCAACAGCCTCATCTAAGAAAGCTTTTGGTATATTTCTGTGGTATCTAACTGTTAAGTTAGGCTGAGGGAGTCTAGTCTGTGCAACAGATTTTAATACTAAGAATGATAATTCATTAGTTGCATCTTTTTTATCTACAGTCTGTCCACCTATTGTAACGTTCTGATACATTGGGCTTCCTGCACTACTAAATGTATGAGACTGGCTACGAACTTTATTTATAGTTAAAGTTTTTATCCATAAGTTGTCTAATATTTCAACAACTTCATCATCAGTTATTAATCCTAAATCTTTATCGTGTTTGTAGTATGGGTATAAATACTGATCAAATCTTCCGTAAGATAAAGAGTGTCCATTAGATTCTATCTGTAATATTAACTGTATGAACCAAGTAGACTGTATTGCTTCTTTAAATGTTTCTGCTGGTTCATAAGGAACTTTTGCACATATACGAGATATTTCAAGAAGTTCTTCTTTTCTCAGACCTTCAGCTTTTTCTGCCATTTCTGCAGCTAATTTGCTAAAACGTTCAGCATAAGTTTTAACAGCATCTATTACTATTAAAACTGCTCTATAGAAGTGATATTTATCTATATTTTCTGCAACGCATAAATCTAATTCACTTTTTAATTTTAAAACTCTTTTTTCGTATCCTGCTAATCCCTGTTTTAAAACTGTTTCGTAGTCAACTGCTAGGTGAGCATCACCAGAGTTTAATTTACCTTCCATTCCGAAGAATCCAGTTTCCATATATACACTAACTTCTTCTGGAAGCATTGCTCCACCTTTGCTTCTTAGGTTGTTGTTTTCCCAGAAAGATGCGATACTTCTTAAATCTTCTTTTGTTTCTTCAGTTATATAGAAAACATCTCCATCACGTTTTTCAAATAAATCAAGCTCATTAAGTACGAACTCTAATGTATATTCTGGGAATATCGGAGCATTTCTGTTAGCAGATGCCTGGTTCCCTACGATTAAAGTTTCGTCTTCTATATATATAGACATTTTTTCTAATATATTTTTTAACATCATAGCACGTTTTATTACTACGGGCTGATTGCGATTTTCTTTATATGATTCTGTAGCTAATAATGCACGTTCTGCACATATATAAGGCTTTTTGTTTAATACATTTTCTCTAAATTCGTTCATTCTAGGTGTTAAATCACCGAAATGCTCAACATTTTTCATAAAATATCCTCCTTTTAGTTTCATCCGTAACTATTTAGTATTTCATTCTACAATCAAAGTATACCACGTATTGCAAAAAAGATAAATAAAAACTTCAAATAAAAGTTTAAAAAGTTTCAAATGAAACTTTAATATTTACTTTTAATAGAGTAAATGATATTATTTTAAATGTAATAAAAGATAAATTTTGGAAATAATAGAGATTAATATATAAGGAGATGATTTTTTGGAAAAGGGAATTACGTTTAATATTCAGAAGTTTAGTATACACGATGGGCCAGGGATAAGAACTACAGTATTCTTTAAAGGATGTCCGCTTAGATGTGAGTGGTGTTCAAACCCTGAATCTCAGATAAAAAATGTTCAGATTTTACACGATCAGAGTAAATGCTCTCATTGCTTATCTTGTGTGGCAGCATGTCCAAATGGAGCGATAACTCACGAAGATAATAAGATAATTATAAATGAAGATAAGTGCGTGGGATGTTTAACTTGTGTAAATTCATGTCCTAATAGAGCATTATCTTATGAAGGGGATTACCAGACAATAGAAGAGATTGTAGATATATGTATGCAGGATATAGATTTCTATGAAGAATCTGGCGGAGGAGTTACAATATCTGGTGGAGAAGGTATGAGCCAGCCTGAGTTTTTAAAGAAACTTATAGCAGAATTAAAGAAAAATTCAGTACATGTTGCGATTGAAACTACAGGATATGTAAAGAAGGAAACTTTTGAAGAATTGGCTAGAGAGTTAGACCTACTTCTATTTGATGTTAAGCACTACGACAGAGAAAAACACTACAACGGAACAAAGGTGTACAATGATTTAATAGTGGAAAATTTAAAATGGGCGATAGATAATGGAATAGAAGTACTTCCTAGAATTCCAGTTATCCCAGATTTTAATGATTCATTAGAGGATGCAGAAGGATTAGCGAAATTATTAGTAGAGGTTGGAGCTAAAAAAGTGCAGCTACTTCCATTCCATCAGTTTGGCGAAAAAAAATACGAACTACTAAACAGAAACTACAAATATAAAAACAAAAAAGCCCTTTATCCAGAAGATTTAGAAGAATATCAGAAAATCTTTGAAGATAAGGGACTAAATTGCTTTTTCTAAAAAGTAGTAAAAATAATAGGCTGTTGCAGTTTTGTAATGGCCTTTTTTTAGTGCTAAGCACAATTTTTATGCTTTTATGATTTTTATATTATTTTCTATTAAGTATTCCTCGGTTTCCTCAGGAATGTTTGAGTCTGTGTATACATAAGATACTTTTTTAGTATCAAGTAGGCTTACGACACCCTTTTGCTGGAATTTTACAGAGTCCGTTACAATTATTACATTGCTCGCTTGTTTAGCCATGTCTTTTACAGCCTCACTTCTCATATAATCATTTCCTGTAAATCCTGTTTCCTTTGTAAAACCGTCAGTTCCTATAAATAGCTTATCTACAAAAAATCCCTCAGCACATTTTCTAGTGATTGGGCCAACCATAACCTGAGATTCTTCCTGATATTCGCCACCTAATAATATAATTCTAACATTTCCTGTTTTTCTAATATAGTCAGCTATAAATGCAGAATTTGTTATAAGAGTTACATCTTTTTTTGTTTTAGCAATCTCTAATGCAACTAGAGCACAGCAAGATCCAGACTCAATCATAACTGTTTCTCCGTCTTCTATACTTTCTACAGCTTTTTCTGCTATTTTTTGTTTAATATCGTAATGGTACGCCAATCTATTATTAATATCGTCGCTTTCGTTTAATTTTGCATATCCATGTTCTCTAACTATTATTCCACTTTCTTCAAGAGCAGATAAATCTTTACGAATAGTTACTTGAGATACGTTTAAAACCTCAGAAAGCTCAGTTACTTTTAGTTTTTTATTCTGTGTAAGCAAATCTAATATTTGCGATTGTCTTTTATTCATAATTTCACCTCATTTTTAGATTATCATAGATAAGTTTCATTAGCAATACAAAAAAGTTTCAAATGATAAAAAATAAAGGCATAAACGTAAAAGATTGTTTTTTATTTGCTTTGTATTATAATTAAAGTAATGGAAAAGCTACATTAATTCCTAGTGTGTAATACAAAAAATTTTATTTACAAGGAAATGGAGGTTTTATCATGAAAAAAATATTATTTGTTGTAGGTTCTATGAGAAAAGAGTCTTTTAATAGACAGCGGGCTACAATGGTAGCAGAAGAACTTAAAGGAAAAGCAGAGGTATCATTCCTTTCATACGAGGATATTCCTTTTATGAATCAGGATATAGAATTCCCAACACCTGAAGAAATTCTTCGTGTACGTTCAGAAGTTGAAAGTGCAGATGGACTATGGATATTCACACCAGAGTACAACTCTAGTTACCCTGGAGTTTTAAAGAATCTGTTAGACTGGCTTTCAAGACCACACAAGCCAAATGACTATGCAAATGGTTCATCAGTTACAGGTAAAAAGGTTGCTATAAGTGGGGTTGCAGGAAAGAGTGCAGCTGCTGGAAGTAGAGGAAAATTAAAAGATTTATTAGAAAGCATGGGAATGAAGGTAATGGAAACTCAAGTAGGAGTTACAATAAATCCTGAAGCTTGGGCAAATAATGAGTTAACTCTTTCTGATGATAAGAAAGAAGAATTAAAAAAACAAGCAGAAGAATTCTTAAAATTTTTAGATGAAGAATAGTAAATGATATAAATTAAAATACTAGATAAAAAAGATAAATATAAAACTAATGATAAAAACGATAAATATAAAACTAATAAATAGGAGTTGAAGGAATGGAAAGTCTAATAAAAGAAATTTCTATTAAAGATATGGACGGTGTTTCAATCGGACATGCTCAAAATGATGAAGCAAAAACTGGTGTAAGTGTAATATATTTTGAAAATGGAGCACAGGCCGGTTGTGATATAAGTGGAGGAGGGCCAGCTTCAAGAGAAACTCCTCTTACAAGTAGCATGACGGCTGATAATCCTCTAAATGCTGTAGTATTATCTGGAGGAAGTGCATTTGGACTTGCTGCATCAGATGGTGTAATGCGTTGTCTTGAAGAAAGAGGAATTGGATTTGATACAGGATTTGCAAAAGTTCCACTTGTTTGTCAGTCTTGCATATTCGATTTGGGATATGGTAAAGCAGATATTAGACCAGATGCTGATATGGGATATGAAGCATGTGTTAGAGCATTAGAAGGATGCGACGACTCTATGGGAAATATAGGTGCTGGAACAGGTGCGAGTGTCGGGAAACTGCTTGGAATGAAACAGGCAACAAAAGCAGGACTAGGAGTACATGCAATTCAAGTAGGAGATTTAAAAATAGCTGCAATAGTTGTAGTTAATGCATTTGGAGATATATTTGACTCATCAAATGCACAAAAGATTGCAGGACTTATGGATCCAGAAAGAAAAGTTTTCTGGGATTTAGAAGAAACTTTTGTAAAAATGGTAACTACTCCTCAAAATTTATTTAAAACAAATACTACAATAGGGTGTGTTGTATGTAATGCAAAATTTGACAAGGCTAAGCTTAATAAAATAGCTTCAATGACTAGAAATGCTTATGCTAGATGTATAAATCCTGTTGGAACTATGGCAGATGGAGATAGTATATACGCTTGCAGTGTTGGAGAAGTTGTAAGTGATGTAAATGTTGTAGGAAGCTTATCAGCTAAAGTTATGGAACAGGCTATAAAAAAAGCAGTTGAAAGTGCAAAAATAGACGACGAAGAATACTTAAAGAATTGTTTATAGTATAAGAGTGGTTTATCGGTAATAATTGCTTAATAGGATATAAAAAATAACAATTAAATCAAAATAATTAGACCTCATTGTTAGAAATAATATTGAGGTCTTTTTTATTTTTTGTTGGAGAAGTTGAAGATTTTTATTATGAATTATTATTTTTTAGAAACAATGTAATTTAATATATAAATAGTAAAATTATCGTTGATTAAAGTACGAAAACGTACTATAATATTTAAAGTACGATTACGGATTTTAAAAAGGAGAATAAAATTATGAGAGAAATTGCAAGAAGATTGATGCTTGCTTTATACAAAATAGACGAAATATATTACATGAATGAAGGTAAGAAAAAATTAGCATATTCTGAGTTATGTGTCATGTACGCATTAGATGACGGGAAGCCACATTCACAAAGAGAGATTTCTCAAGAGTGGCTTGTTCCAAAAACAACTGTAAATACAATCGTTAAGCGATGGGAAAAAGAGGGGTTATTGACACTTACACCAATTCCAGAGAAAAGAAGGGAAAAATACATAACTCTGACGGATGAAGGACGTGAATACGCTAAGGATTTTATGGGATTTATTTATAGAGCAGAGGAAAAAGCTCTTAAAAAAACTTTAGATAAGTACTCTGATGAATTTATAAAGGGGCTTGAGTTTTTTGGAGAGAGTTTAAAAGAGGCTTTTGATGAGGAGTTTGAAAAAGAGGAAGCAGATAAAAGCGATAAATAGATTAAAAAATTATAAATAGATTAAAAAGTAAGTAAATAAATTTTAAAAGTAGAAGAGTAGATTAAAAAGTAGACAAATAGATTTAAAAAGGGAGAATATAATTTAAGAGGGGAGAAAAATATGAACTTAATTAAAGACGATATTAAAAAGCTATTCTACAAATTTTTGATACCTGCGATAAGTATCTCTTTGGCTATAGCGATTTACAGCCTTGTAGACACTATAGCGATTGGACATGGAGCTGGGCCAGACGGGACTGCAGCCTGTGCTATAGTATTGCCTATTTTTTCAATTGCCCTATTTATTGCACTTCTTTGCGGAATAGGTGGGTCTGTACTTATGGCTCATGCTCGTGGAGAAGGAAATAGGGAAAAGGGAGATGCGTACTTTGCAGCTTCGATTGTATTGGTTACGATTATTACATTGATTGTATGGATACCTGGAATGATGTATCAAGATGAGTTTTACAGACTTTGTGGTGCAGACGATGTGCTTATGCCATTTGCTAGAGATTATGGAGAATGGATTTTTGCATTTATACCATCATTTGTTATCACTTCATTTTTAGGAGCGTTTGTGCGTACTGATGGTTCTCCTAAATTTGTAATGACAGCTATTTTAACAGGTGGAGTTGTAAATATAATAGGAGACTGGATTTTTGTATTCCCTATGAATATGGGAATGAGAGGTGCAGCGATTGCAACAGCTCTTGGTTCTGCGGTACAGGCAATTATGATTCTAGTATATGTACTTATGAAAAAAACTACTTTAAAATTGGCAAGACCACATCATTGGTTTAAGGCATTTAAAAAGATTATGGCTACCGGATTTAGTTCTGGGGTGAGTGCTCTTGCGGTGATAGCGGTTTCATTTATTGCCAATAACCAGATAATGAACTACCTTGGAGGTGCAGCACTTGCTGTTTACGGTGTTTTAGGTACAGTTTCATCTCTATTCACAAGTATTTTTTCTGGAATTGGGCAGGCAATTCAGCCAATTGCATCTGAAAACTACGGTGCTGGAAAAATTGATCGTTGTTGGGCAGTAGAAAGATTGGGGATGAAAAATGCACTTATGTATGGAATTGTATTTGCTGCAATAAGTATAATTTTCCCAGTGGGAGTTACAGGATTATTCATGCAGATGACTCCTGAGGTTAAGGAAGTTACACCATATATTATGAGGGTGTTCTCGCTTTCATATATTCCACAGGCGGTTTGTGTGTACTGCGTATTCTATCTGCAGTCTATTGTGCATCCTAAAAAAGCAACTATTGTTTCATTATTAAGAGGTGTTATTTTGAATGGAGCTTTCCTTATGATTTTCCCTGTGTTCTTCGGTGGAAATAGTATATGGTGGGCGATATTTATGGCTGAATTTGTAACTATGTTGGTCGCTATTGTTTATATGGTTAAGATTTATAGAGAGCATAAAGCTTTGATGAATGAAAATATGTAATTTGATGAATGAAAATATTTAAAAAGAAGGGACTGTTGTATTTTGCTACAGTCCCATTTTTATGCTTAGAATCTATTTAGTATTTAAATCAAAAGTATAGATATTAAATAAAAATCTAATTATTTGTCAATAAGTTATAATATTCGACAACCTTTTCTGGAGAAGTCCTCATATCATCTCTAATCCACCATCTAACATCATCAGCAAAACTGCTGACATAATGGTTAATCACAAAATCTGTTGGAACATCAAAAGTATAACTATCTTGGTATTCCCTAAAAAGTTGTTCCAAATATTTCTTAAAATAGCCCATAAAAAGATCGCTACTTTCCCCAGAAAGCAGAACAATTATATCATTTTTCTTCTCTCTAAGATGATAAAGAAGATGAATCAACCTATTAGATAAATTACCCTCCTCCTTTGAAAAATCGTGATGTTCCTCTGCATTTAAAACATTGGAAAAAATATGTCCAAATATTTCGCTACAAATAGAATTCAGTAGCTCATCTCTAGTTTCAAAATGGGCGTAAAAAGTGCTACGTCCAATATTTGCCTCGTCGATAATTTCTTGAACTGTTATATTATTATAGCTTTTTTTCTCTAATAATTTGCTAAAAGCCTCAAAAATAGCCTTTCTTGTCTTTTGTTGTCTTCTATCCATAATATTTCTCCGTACAAATTTATTAAAATGTTCATTAACGTACATTTCGAATGTTTTAATTATTGTTTAGCAAAATTTCTCATGATAAAATCAAACATAATGTACGATAACGTATAAATAATATCGTATATATAAGAGTTAGTCAAGGAGGGAGAAATATGGATAAAAATATAAAAAAGGGAATTATTTTTGCAGTATTAGCTGCTGTACTTTATGCGATAAATGCACCATTTTCAAAGGTATTACTCGATTTTATGCCACCAACTCTTATGGCTGGATTTTTGTATATAGGTGCTGGAATAGGGATGCTTTTGATAGCGATAATAAGAAAAATTAGAGGAATTTCTCATAAAGAGCAGGGACTCACAAAAGACGAACTGCCATACACAATAGCTATGATTTTGTTGGATATAGTTGCACCGATTTGTTTAATGTACGGACTTAAAAAAACAACTGCAGCAAATGCATCGTTGTTAAATAACTTTGAAATAGTTGCAACTGCTATAATTACACTAATTGTATTCAATGAAAAAATAAGCCCTAGATTATGGCTTGGGATAATTTTTGTTGCCATTTCCTGTGGGATATTATCATTTGAAGATATATCTAGTCTTCATTTTTCTTATGGCTCATTGTTTGTACTTCTTGCAGCGGTATGTTGGGGATTTGAAAATAACTGTACTAGAAAAATATCGTCAAAAGATCCTCTTGAGATAGTACTTTTAAAAGGAATTTTCTCTGGATTAGGCTCAATAATTATAGGTGTTGCAATTGGAGAGAGAGTAACTGAAATTTGGAGTATTGTAGCTGTATTGGCGGTTGGATTTGTAGCCTATGGACTTAGTATATACTTCTATGTCTATGCACAGAGATTGCTTGGAGCAGCTAGGACAAGCGCATATTATGCGATTGCTCCATTTATAGCGGTTGCATTGTCACTTATTATTTTTAGAGAAATTCCAAAGTCTACTTATTTTGTAGCATTAGGATTTATGATTGTAGGTGCGTGGCTTTCTTCTCAAGATAAACCGATTTTTTCTAAAAGACGAAAGATGAAGGAAAAACTAGTGTAAAATATAAAAGTGTTATGAATAAAAAATAAAAAAGTGCTTAATTTAATAAGGATATCTTTCAAATAAATATCTAATAATGTCATCTGCATTATGCTCAGTCACATTTATAAAAACATCCTTATCCAAACTAATCCACATATTTATATCATAATCGTTTTCAAGCAAAGCACTAATAATATCAGCAATTTCAATAGGATTTTTATAATTTTTTTGCCACAATAAATCATCATCAATAGAACTAATGTCT
>URRU01000035.1 GCA_900550335.1 uncultured Clostridium sp.
AAATTTTTATAACTCAAGAAAAATTACTAGGAGGATACCATGAACAGATATACAAAATATATAAACATGATGGGAAGTTATTACACAAAAGACTTCGAAAAAGAAAAGAAAAATATAGTTAAGGTAAGAGAAGTTAAAGAGGAAACAGTTAGAAAATTCTTCTTACAGGGAGATTGTGAAGTATTAGTAGTTTTTGAAGATACAGGAAAAGAAATACTGATAGACGACTTCTCTCCAGAAGAAGAAATAAAAAAATACTTAGGACCTTAAAAAGAGATAGGTGATTCGATGATTTATAATATCGGTAATTTAAAGCTAGATTCTGATTTTGAATTTAGAGTTATTAGAGAAACAGAGGAAGATATAGATATTTTTGTAGATATAAACTACAGAAGTGTAGATATTGATGCTTCAGACAGTAGGATGTTTAGCTCTCGTATTCAATTTCCTTTTGTTAGAGCTATTATTTTAAGAATAGATAAAGAAGGCCATGATATGACAGTACATATGCTTAGAAATATAGATTTGCTGTCTGCATTTGCTAATTTTGAGATAGATTTTTCTCATTCTACAATAGCTATCAATAACAATTATGAAAAAGTTGTTATTGATAGGATATTTAATCCATTATAAAGATAAAAAATCCCTAGTCAAGTATAAATCATATTGACTAGGGTTATTTTTTATTTTACTTTTTTCCTTTTGTTCACAACAATAAACATTAAAAGTGCACCTATAAATAATGCTACTGTGCTTAGAATTCCTCTGTCACCTGTTTTTACATTAATAGGTGGATTTCCTCCGCCATTGCTAGGAGGATTTTTTGATGGTGGGTTATTATTTCCTGGAGGATTATTATTCCCAGGTGGGTTATTTTCTCCCGGCGGATTATTGTCATTTGGTGGATTGTTGTCACCAGGAGGGTTATTTTCCCCCGGTGGATTTTCTTCCTCTCCTGGTGGTAACTCCTCCTCTATACCATACTTAGGCTCGACAACTATAGTATTCCCCTCTTCAAAATGAGATGGTGATTTTACTAAGAATGGATTTGAACTATATATCCTATTGCCTATTTTTACACTATCTCTCTGAGCTATTACATATACACCATCACTTAACCCAGAAAAGACAGCTTTCCCATTTAAGTCTGTTATTTCTAATCTACCTTTTATATTATTATCTTTAGCATATTCATATAATATGTTGGCGGCTTCCATCTCATCTTTTGCAGCACTGCTGTTTATATCTACCCAAGATTTTTTAAAATCATCTGTTAAAACATATTTATCTCCATTGTATTCTCCAACTTTATATAAATAAAATTCAGCGCCCGATATTGCTATTTTATTATTATTTTCATTGTAGGAATGACTATTGATTACAACAGTTTTACTACCCGATGCATAAGAAATCCTTTCAAATATAGGCGATGAAATTACCAATATTGAAACAATAAACATAACTATTCTTTTTATAAATTTATTTTTTCCCATTTTCATCCACCTTTCTCTTTTGTCTTTTTTTGTAAAGATACATAAATATTATTATCGCTATTATTCCTAAAGCTAGTATTGCTAATTCGAATAATATATTCATTTTTCCTTTTAGTGCGTCCTCCATATATTCTTCTTCTGAATAAGGAATTCTTTCTCCCCTTATTAATAGTCTGTGTGAATTGACACCATATGGAGTACAAGTGACCAATGTACAATAATCCATACCATCAACTATAGTTAGTGCTGATGTTTCTGTTGGGAGTACTGTCAAAATTTGATCTACTTGGTATGCAATTTTATTTCCGAGTATTTTTAAATAGAATCTGTCACCCTCTTCTATTTGATCTAGTTCTGTAAATAGTTTTTTGTTTGGTAATCCTCTGTGACCAGTTAAGACCGAGTGGGTGCTATTTCCACCTACTGGAAGCGATGTTCCATATAGATGTCCTATCCCCGCCTGGAGAACTACTTCTTTAGTGCCATGATATATCGGAGCTTCCATATTTATTTTTGGTATGTCTATCGTTCCCATCATTCCACTTCCATTTACATCTAGCTGCTTTTCATAAACTTCGTCTGTTTCTTCTCTAGTCGCAAACGGATCTGATAACTCTGCATCAGACGATAGGCCACAATTATATATTATAGCATTATTGAATTTCTTTTTCATTTCTACTTCGTTGGTATCTATAGATTTATTGTAAGAATCTATGACTTTTGAGCTTCTTTTTACATATAGGTAGTTACTTATCGACGGATATGCGATTATAAGTATCCCAGCTATAAGTATTATTATTGTTATTATGTCTGCAATGAGTTGTTTTTTGTTTTTCTTTTTTTTAGGTTTTTGTTTTTTCATTTTTTCTCCTTTGATTTCAATATTTAGAACAATTAATCTGATAGGTTAATTCCTCTAAGTATTGAAATTTTTATCATAAGGGGATTTTCATCCCCTTATGATTTTTTTAGTTTGTTTTGTTTTTTAGTTTTCCTGTTTTCTTCTCATGAATCTTATCATTGCTACTGCTACTAATAGAGCACCTACTGCAGTTAGTAGTAATGTTCCTGTACCACCTGTTTCTGGTAAGTGTGCACCTGATGTATTTTCGATTGTAATTATGTTCTTTTCTGCTTTTATATCATCTTTAGATATTTCATAACTACCATCTTTATTATTTGTTACAGTTATTTTTATATCCTTTTCAAGTTTGTTATATCCATCCGGAGCTTTTGTTTCTCTTAACCAGTATGTTCCAGCTTTTAAACCATTTATAACAAGGTTGTATCCACCAGTTTTGTCAAAGTTCTTTGTCTTTATTTCATCTATAGTCACCAATTTTATATTTCCTGGTTCCTCAGATTGATTTGGGTTTATTTTGTATACACCTCCTGAACCAATAACTTTTATAGCTGTAGTTCCTGCTTGTCCACCATTATCTGGATATAATTCGAATTCTGCTCCAGAAAGAAAACTAGTTCTGTTTGCTTTATCAGTTTTCTTGATATGAACTGGGAATGTTGGAGTGTTTACTTCTTCCGGTTTAGTTGTTATTGTTTCACCAGGTTTATTTCCGTATTCAAGTATTGCACTATTCTTTTCTTTTACTTCAGCTTTTTCATTTACTTTAGCCTTATAGCTTATTATTAATGTTTTTCCAGAATACTTTTTCTGAGTATCTTCATTATTTATATACCCAGTTAAATCTATAGTCATTTTATCTTGATTTTTTCCATCACTAGTTTTTGCAACATTTGCTTTTATTCCAGATGTATTAGTTATATCTATTTCATCTTTAGATTCTGGCTTATCTTTTAATGTGATTTTTATTCCAAGTTCTCCAGGAACTTTGAATTCACTCTCATCAAAATTAACAAAACTTAGACCTTCTGTAATTGTATCGCTTATTGTGTATTTAGTAAATTTTTTAGGTATTGTTGTAGTTATTGTATATGTTACTATATCACCAATTTGTACATCAGTTGCAGGTTTACCATCTTTATCAAAAGCTTTTTTATCTATACTTGGAGCTTCTTCTTTTAAGTCTATTGTGGCATCTCCGTTTATAGTTGTAATAACTGGATTAATCTGACTTGCATTATCTAAAACTATTAAATAATATCCTGGTTCTAATTGGCTTACAGTTGTTCTATCTGAAGGAGCTGTTATATTAGATGTTGTACATTTACCACCCTTATAATTTTCTTCAAATTTTTTTGCAAACCGCTTTATATCCTCTCCTTTATCTTTATATGCTGCTATTTTTCCTATAATTTCATTTTCTGAACAATTTAAAATAGTTTTTATAGTTTCTTTATAATCTTCATTTAAAGAATATGAATACTTATCGCCAGAATATGAATCTAAATTAAGAAGTTTGTAAAGTCTAACTGTATGACTTTCTCCGTCTGGCAGTTTGTTTCCCCCTTGTAATGTAATTGTTAAATTCCCTGATTGAGCAGGTGTAGCAAAACTTGCAGTAGCCATAGATAATACCATTACCATAGAGATCATCATGGCTAGAAATTTTTTGAGTTTTTTCATAAATAATCACCTCTAATTTTATTTTTTATTTTTACCCTCTCCCTTTTAGAGAGAGGGATTTTTACTAAGCTTGTTTTGATTTATACTTTCTTCTGTATGTTTCAATGGCAATCACTATCAATCCAATACCTATTATGTAAAGCATTGCATATCCTAAACCACCAGTTTCTGGAAGGATATACTGCCATTTCTTAGAGTTTGTTACTATAATATGGTAGATATCATTCTTATCATTTTCTACCTTTACCTCATAATCTATACTTACTTTGTAATCAGGTATTTCTTCCTCTTTAATCTTGTAAGTGTAGTATATTTTATTGCCGCTCGAATCTACAAAGTACGCTGGAAGGTTCTTTATGTATAGCTTCCATATATTTTCGTCTTGCATCTGCTCTTTAGTAAGAGTTACTTGATGTTTAGCATTTTCATCCCAAACTTCTTGACCTTTTTCATCTTTGTAAGTTCCCCAAATCCAGAATGTTATTAAATTTGGTCTTTGTTCTGGTTTCCAATCTTTCCAAATTTTTTCAAGATTTATTACTACTGTTTCAGAACAAGGATCTTGCATATCTCCAGGTTCCATTTCTTGGTCTGGAGCTAATGGGTATGTAGGTTCGTCACCCATAAGTACCGCTTTAGAACCTTGATCTCTGTATACCATCAATGCATTTTCTACATTTGGCTTTTTATCATCAACAGCCTTAGCATCTTTAAGTTCATCAAGTTTTTTTACCTCATCAAAGTGTTTAATATCGTAAACGTTGTTCCAACTTCCATCAACCCTAGAACCTAAATGTATAGTTCCACCAGCTTTATTTTCTATTTCGCTATATATAGCATCTAGTTTTCTATATATACTATATAAGTTTCCTTCTGCTTCTATATTTTTAAGGTTGTTAAAATGATAGTTACTTTTTAATGATGATGAACCTGTAAATATTCCTGTTGCACCATCTGGAGAAACAGTTTCCACTTCGCTCTCAGCTGGACCTTTTATAGCATCTGCATATACCATTTTATTTTTTCTTAAAAGACCTTCATTGTTGAATCCTACAAATCCACCAACATATCCTTTATCTGTTATAGCTGCTTCTGTATTTCCTGAGCCACTACCAAATACATCATATCCTTTTGCTATACCAGTTACTGTTGAATCAGATATTCTTGTTCTATTAGCTTTGATAAGATTTATAGATAATTCGTCGAGTTTATTTTTATCAGTCTGTACATTTCCAAGTTTGTCGCAACTAAGGGCTATCTTACTATCTCCTATTTCAACTATTACAACATCAAACTCTTTATCAGCTTGTTTGTTTACAGATATTCTTACAATAATTCCAAGCAGATTTACTTCTACAACATCTGTTCCTGATACTAAAGATACTTTTACTAAACCTAAGTCTACTTTTATACACCTTTTATAAGCTCTGCAAGAGTATTATTATATATAGCCTTTACAACAATTCCAATAACTTGTAATAATGCTTTTACTATTGGCGAATCTGCAGCTACACTAGCTAAATATGCAAATGATGTTTCACCAGCAAATCCACCAGCAGTTTCTCCACTTGCCACTTGCATAAGGTTTGTACTTGAACATCTATCTATTTTTGCTAGTTCAGCAAATCCTACAAATCCTCCTGCTATTTCACTCTTATCAGTTCCAAGTGTTCTATTTTCACTCTTAACTGAGTAACCTTTTTGTCCTTCTGAATCATTTTCGTTCTTTAGTATACCTACAACGCTTGAGTCCTCTATATGAGATCCAAATACATCTAGTACACCAGCTGTTGCACCTAAGAACTTGTCTAATACATTTGCATTTTCTAGGTTTACAGCTCCACTCTTTCCACTGTGTCCCACAAATCCTCCAGTATAGTTTATACCTCTTACATTTCTAAGTTTTTCAACACTACTATTTTTAACGCTTCCGTCTAAAAGTGTTCCGCCAAATCCACCAGCATTTCCTGTGTAGATTGGTCTATTTACATATCCTAGTTCTTTTCCTTCTTTTGAATATACTTCTATTCCTGCTCTTTCTGCACCAACTACTTTTGAATTATATATATATGTTCTAAATGTATCTAGTGCATCTACTGAGCCAAGATTTACTAAATTTTGTAATATACTTGTTCCTTTATCCCCTGAAACTTCAGCTATAGCTGAGACATCTGCTTTTCCAAAGAATCCACCTGCGTGTTCTCCTGCTGTTACTGTTCTTATATTTTCTATGTTTACACCATTTTCTGGTTTATCTTTATCCCCTATAACAGCACCGTTTATTTCTCCAGCAAATCCTCCTGCATCCTCAGCATATTTTATAACTCCTGCTTCTTTGCTTAATGGTCTAGCTTGTGATTCTAAATAAGCACCATTTATCACTATTCCCCAATCATCCCAAGCTCTTACATCTACAGCTCTAACTGTCGAAACAGTAGCGTTCATAAGTCTTATTAAATCTTTTGGGGCTTTTACTAAACCATTTAATAAACCTCCTAGGAGACCACCATCTGTTGCTGTATCTAAAGATGTTGCACTACCGTTTTCTATCTTACCAGCAAATCCACCTACATCTTGTGTTCCTTCTACTCTTCTTAGGTTATGAACATAACATTTTTTGTAGTTAGGATCTTTTACTGCATCGTATCCTTTTTCTTCCTTGTTAGAAACCTCTTTTATATTTTCTTTATTTGTAGAGTCTTCTTCTTGAGGTTCTTTTTTATCATCAACTGAAGTATTTTCTTCTTTTTGAGCTTCATTATTTTGAACTTCTTTTTTATTTAATGCTTCTGTGCTCGTTCCTTTTTCTTTCTTTTTATCTGGTTCAGCAGAAACATTTTCTTTGCTCATATCTTCATTTATTTTTGAATTTTCTTTATTTGGGGCATCAGTTTTAGATTCCTCTGTTTTAGTATCTTCTGTTTTAATAGGAGTAATGTCTTCTATTGCTTTATTTTTTACTCCTTCATTTCCCCAAATCTGACCACCAATTATATGTCCAGCAAATCCTCCAGAATATCCTTTTTTAGCTACTTTTTCAGTATTTGCAAAGTTAGATATTATATTTTTTATACTTGTGTTTTTTGATGTATTGATATCACAAAATACTTTTAAGCCTGATTGGTATCCTGTAACACCAGAGTTTTTTATTACTGGAACAAATGTCTGAACAGCAGATAATGTGTTGCCTAGTATTGTTTGGTCTAATAATTTAAGACCTCCTATTTCCGCTACACCACCTGTTATCATTTCTCCAACAAATCCACCTGATGCTCTATATGCGTTTACTTCTTTAGCATCCCAAGCATGTGCATCTGTTATGACACCACTTTTCATATATCCCACATATCCACCAGCTGTTCCGTATTCTCCTGGGCTAGTTGCCTCAGTATTTCTTCCAGCTTTTACATTGTAGCCATAAGCATATTCTTTTATTAATTTGTTTAATTCCGCTTCTGTTTTTACTTCTTCTGTAGGAAGAGTAGTTCCAAATACACCATTACTTCCTACATACTTAACCCACTTATTCCAAGTTTCTATGTCTAGTTTTCTAAGTGGTCCGTATACAGCTGTATTTGTTTCTGTAGGATATACTGCATTTAGTACATTTAAAAGGTTAGTTACTTTAACTAAACCAGCTAATATTTTTATATTTCCTGTATCCGCAACATTAGCAGATTCTGTAACTCCTGAGAATCCACCTGAACTCTCTCCACCATATACAGATCTTATTCTTATTGTGGCTGCTTCTTTCTTTTCACCTTTTATTCTTGCACCTTCATTATGACCTATATATCCACCTGCATATCCTCTTTTGTACATAGTATCAGTTAAACCTTCTGCTCTAACAATTCCTCCACAAGGTACTGCTGTAGTTTCTGAATCTATTACTTGAGGTATGAATGTATTTAATACACTTGCAACATTTTCACTTATATTAGCAACTTTATCTATTATACTTGCACTTTCTATAACAGCAGCTGTATTACCTGGTTCTGCTCTTCCTGTATGTCCACCAGCTGTTTCTCTACCTATTATATACTCAAAGTTGTATGAGTTACAGTTATTTAAATTACTTCCTGATACAAATCCTGCATATCCTCCTGAGTGACCAACTATATCCTCTTTTTTATTTTCTTTAAGTCCATCGGCAATTACAGAGTACCCCCCAGGTGCACCATATACGTTAGAGTTTTCTATATTAGTTGATACAACATCTAGCGCATTTAATACATTTTCAATTCCTAGAGTATCTCCCAATAGAGATATTCCTCCTCCTGCAGAGGCCGCTGAGTCTATGTCTGCTCTACCTACATATCCTCCTGCATATCTTCCTGCTCTTACTGCATAACCTGAAAGATTTCTACTAAAGTATGAATCTGCTACTTTAGACTCATATTCATGCGCTGGAGGTGTTACTGCTGTATGTTTCAAAAGCGTCACATCTGAGTCTTTTATCTGTGCACCACTTGCTCTACCTACATATCCTCCTGCATATCCATCTTTTGAATTTGATTCTACTACTAGTCCTGCCTCTACTGATTTGACACCTGATGAGTTAATCTTTGGTATATAAACATCTAATACAGAAAGTAAATTGCTTATATTTAGGTTTAATATTCCATTTAGAAGCTTTAATCCATCTGATGATGCCGCTCCACCTGCAATTGCATTACCTGCAAATCCTCCTGCGTATTTATATCCGCTAACTTTTTCCAAGTTAAATACAGCATATTGTCTTTCTGGTTCAGTTGCTTTAGTTTCATATACTTTTGATTCTTCTGTTGGTTGTGGCTCTGGTTCTGGTTTTTGCTCTGGTTGAGTTTCAATTTTAGAATTGTCAATTTGAGCACTTTCTATTTCTCCAGCAAATCCTCCAGCATAATCAGCTATTACTTGTGGTTGCATTTGTTCAAGCTGTTCATTTTCTTTTATATTTTTCCACATATCCACATTTTCTTTGTTATTTTCTTTTCCCGAATGATTCTTTTCTTCCTCTATTTTATTCGTTTCTAATTTATTTTCTTCTGTTTTTCCATTATCTACTTTATTAGATTCATCTTTATTAATATTTTGTTTATTGTCATTTAATGTATTTTCAACTTTATCCGTATTTACTTTTTCACCATTTGATAATTTTGTTACCACTTCTTTATTTGATGTATCAGAAGATTCACCATTTGTTACTTGCTCTTTTGATTTATTTGCTTCTTCTTTAGGTTTTTCTTCCTTATAGAAGGTTACTGTAGATCTTTCTATTCTAGGAATTAAGTAAGGTACTAATCCTAAAACAGAGCTTACATCTAGTATTCCTGGCAATTTTAGTCCTCCACCCTCTTCTTCTTTTGCAAGTCCTAAAATACCACCAGTATGTACTCTTCCTACAAATCCACCACCAAATGTTTCTACTGTATATGAGCTATCTTTTCCCTCAGCTATTGGAAGCGTTACAGATTTTAAGTTTTTAACATGAGAATCTTTTACTTTTATAGCAGCTGCTTCTGCTATAAATCCACCAGCCAAGATAGACTCGTTATGAGCTATATCCCCCTGGTATCCTGTAGCTTCTACTGTATATCCCGAATTATTTCCATTTACATTAGATGTCTCTATATTTAATCTAATTCCTTGCGCTAATGATAAAACATTATTTATTTTTACTAATCCCAAACCTAATAAATCAAGTCCTTGAACATCTGTTAATCCACCTGCTCCAGCTCTTCCTATAAATCCAGCAGCATAGTTTTTAGCATTTACCGATGATATATCATTTATATTTACATTGCTTATATCTCCACCAACAGCAAGCCCAATTCCTCCAGCTGCATATGTGTCTTCTGAATTTATTTTCATACCTGTCGTTGCTGTAGCATTTGCTGTTTCTAATGTTGTTTGGTCTGTTGTTCCATTTAATGTTTCTTTTGTTTGTTCTTGATTATTATCAGTAGCTGGTGTGTTAGGTTCTGATGGATTATTTGGTTCACTAGGATTAATAGTTTGAATATTTTTATTTAATTCTACATTGTTTATTTCAAATTTTATATAGCTTCCAACACCCAATGTATTATTTAATAATCCTATTGCATCAGCAGTTGATACACTACCTGCTACACCACCTGAGTAGTTTTTAGCTGTTACTGATGATATATTTTCAATAGTTGTTTTACCTTGTACTTGTGTAGTTTGTGCTTGTTCTGAGTTTTCTGGTTGCGGAGTTGTTCCTGATTCTTCTTTTTGTTTTGGGTTTATTTTTACTCCATCACCTTGACCTATATATCCACCTGCGTAGTTTTCTACTGCTGATATTTCTATGTTGCTTCCGTTTACATTACTGTTAATTAATATAGTTGGTTCTATACCTGCAATTTTTAACAATGAACCTACTTTTTCTGGATTATCCCGTAGAACTTTTTCTAAAAGAGCACCTACTCCTTTTAATAAAGTATGATCTCCTGCCTTATCAGCACCTACAACAGCTCCAAATCCAACCGTAGCCCTACCTGTAAATCCTCCACAATATGACTTGGCTGCAAAAACTTTATTTATTCCAGATACATTGCAACCTGATATGTTAGAATTTGCAATTATTCCACTATATCCACCAGCATAAGATTCTGTAGATTTTACTTCACTTATTCCTTCTACTTTGCATGAGTCGTGTTCTGATTTTAAATCAAGTGGTATAAGATTAACTCCAAGTGAATCTAATGCCCCACTTACAACGTCTTCCATTACACCTCCTGCAAACCCTCCTGCAAATCCCTTTGCTGTCACATTAGCTACTCCTGAAACTGTTGCGTTTATAACTTTTGTAGACTTTTGAAGCCCTACAAAACCTCCTACATATTCTATATTTTCATTTCCTATAGTTGATGATGTAATAGACATAACTACACTTGAATCTACAATGTTAGGTTTGTGATAGGCAGTTGGTATTAATGCTCCTAACCCTATATCATTTTTCAATAAGACTGTTATAAGATCTCCAAGCCCTACTCCTGGAAGTATGTTAAGTAAAGCTGTAAGTAATCCAGTCACTCCTCCCAAAAGTTTAGATAATCCATCGTATTCCTCTGTACCTTCTGTATATCCTATAAATCCACCAAGCATAGATTTATTAGATGATACACTTGAATTTGTAACAACACAGTTACTTACAGTTACATTTCCTGTTATTCTTCCAGCAAATGCACCTGTTGCAAATACATCTTCACTTGCAATTTTTACACTTAATAAATCCCTAACTATATCTCCTAAAGATAAGTTTAATCCTGGAAGTAATCCTCCAATTAAATCACCTAGACCTCCTAAAAGACCTCCTAATAACCATCCTAAGCCATCTAGCAATCCTTCCACTAAACTATCCGGATTATTATTTATAGATGTATATCCATTATTTACAGTTACATTATCTAGTTTTAGGTTTTTAACTTCTGATTTTATAGACATAAAGTTATTATCATATCCACTAGATATTGTCCCAAAGAATCCTATTCCTATAGTTTTTGATGGATCTAATTCTCCGATAGTATTTACACTTATATTTGATATTGTTGGCGAATTATTCTCCTCCATATTTAATCTACCTTCAAAGTTACTTGATATATTCAGAGGTTTCCAATCTTCACCTCTACAATCTATATTTCTAAAGACTATATAATTTGCATCAGATGAATATCTATAATTCTTATATTCACCTTTTAGTTGACTCTCTGTAATCCTTTTATCTGGTAATCCCTGCTCATTTACACCGCAAAGCTCCTTATGTGTGCCAGGTAATATAAAATCCAATATACCTCCAATAAGGCCACCTATTCCACTAATTAATCCACCTACTAATCCTTTTTCTTTATCCCACTCTACATTAGCTAAATCATTCTTTTGAACGCCTTCTTTTTTGTAAAAAATGTATCCATTTGTACCATCTACTTCTATCGTAGCTTCTTCTTTATCATTTATACCATGTGTTGGATATGCTGTTAAATCTAAATCTGCATCTCCAGGATAGTATGGAATATATTTTTCTTCATCTTCACCAATTTTATCTTTATGTATATACATGTATAATCTAGGAGTAACAAATTTATTACTACCTATAGCCCTAAGCTGTGAATCATTTCCAATTAATATATAATCTTTTCCATTATGATTATATGTAACCTGCCCTGGATAAGTTCTTCCATCTGGATTTTCACCAGGAAGAAGATAAGAAGATGTTGCTATACTATTAGCAATCAAATCTGGCATTTCTTCTGTAAACTCCTCAGAAATAATATAATCATTTGATTCATCATATGTCATATTTTCTGATGAATCTTCTCCGTAAACTGGTTTCCCCATACCAAATTCCTCTGGAGTACCATCATTTGACATTACAGGAGAATCTTCTTTACCAATTTCATTCAACTGATAATTATTGTATATCTTTACAGCATTTTTCTTTTCGTCGTAAACATCTTTTTCCTCATTATCGCTACTTTTTCTATTGTTATTTTCAACAAATTCCCCTTCAAAATCATCTGGCAAATTCCATTTTTCTCCTTTTGGAATTTTTATATCTCTCATAAGCATATACTTAGAATCTTTTGAGTATACTTGTTCTACTCCGGCATTATTCTTTACCATATTTCCTGTACCAACGTTTTTCAGTTGTTTGAAATTATATATTTTTATTACTTCTTCTACCTTACTATCCTCTATAACAGGCTCGATAGTTTCTATTTGATTAACCTCTTTAGTTTTATCCAGTATTATATTACTTATATTTTCTATTTTCTCAGAAATATCAAGCGCCAAAATATCTATGCAAGAAGCTTGTATAAATATAGCTATAATTAATATAAATGATATATATTTAAACGTTCTTTCCTTTATTTTTAATTTTTCTAATAATTTTTTCATATTTATACAAACCTCCTTATTTTTAAAGTCAAAAATAAAAGACCCATAAAAAAATTAATTACTGAACAAAAAATTTTTTATAGATCTCCACTAATTTATAATA
>URRU01000036.1 GCA_900550335.1 uncultured Clostridium sp.
TCTCTCATTTTTTCAATCATTGATTCTCTGATTTCTTCTCCAAGCTCTACAGTTTTGTATCTTGGATTTTCTATATGTTTATAAACTGGATCTAAGAACTCAACCTCAACATCCTTAGAATTAATTTTTCCAACAGGCTGATATCCTTCATAAGTTCCTTTTGAATTTTTTATAACCATTGGAACAATAGGGCATTTTGCTTTGTATGCGATTTTTAATGCCCCAGATCTAAAGTCTGATATATATGCGTTATCATCTTTTACCCAAGTTAAATCACCTTCTGGGAAAATAGCCATAGAGTGATTATTTTTTATATTGTCTGCAGCCTGATTTATAGCTTTCATACCTTCACGATTATTTTTTCTATTGATAAAAACACATTTTGAAAGCTCAATCCACTTGCTTGCAATAGGAATCTTTCTCCAAACTGGCTCATCTGCAATTACGCAACCTATACCTCTATCAACGCTGTCTACTAAAATATAGCTATCAAGCATACTTGAATGGTTAATTACAAAAAGAACTGGCTCTTTTGGAATTCTTTCCCTACCGATTACATTTACATTTATTTTGACCTTTTTTAAAGACTTGTTAGCTAATTTTTTTAGAAATGCAAACTTTTCATCAGATGTGTAATTGTCTGGATTTTTTCTAAATTTTCTTAGTGTTGGAATAGATGAAATAAATCCAAAAATCTGCATAATCCGGAATTTTATATAGTTAAACAAGAAAAACATCTCCTTACGTTCTAAATTTTGCAAAGAATATTTTAGCATAAAACGAAATTAAAGTCTATAAAATGAAATAAAAGTAAAAGAAGTATAAATTTAAAAGATTATAAAAACTCAAAAGAATTTGTTATAATAAAAATATACAAATTAAAACAGTAGGGGGAGATATTTTTGAATGATAAAGAACAAAAATTAGCTGCTAAAAAATTTGCTGAGGATTGGAAAGACAAGGGTTATGAAAAAGGAGATAGCCAGAAGTTTTGGTTAGCTCTTTTAAATAGGGTTTATGGAATAGCAGAACCGGATAAATATATAAGTTTTGAAGACAAAATAAAATTAGATAATACAAGTTTTATTGATGGATATATCCCTTCAAAACAAATATTAATAGAGCAGAAGAGTTTAGGAAAGAGTTTAAAAACAGCTATTCTTCAATCAGATGGAACAAAATTAACTCCTTTTCAACAGGCTAAGAGATACTCTGCTAATTTACCATTTTCTAAAAGACCTCGTTGGATAATAACATGTAACTTTGAAAGTTTTTTGGTGTATGATATGGAAAATCCTAATTCTGAACCAGAAGAAATACTTTTAAAAGATTTAGAAACAGATTATTATAGATTGAATATTTTAGTAGATGATGAGAATCCTCATCTTAAAAAAGAATTAGAAGTATCTATTAAAGCCGGTGATTTAGTAGGTGTATTATATGAAAAAATATTAGAACAGTATAATAAAATAAGTATGAAAGAAAATTCTCCAGATGAAGAAAGTATTTTAAAAAGTTTAAATGTACTTTGTGTTAGATTAGTATTTTGCTTGTATGCAGAGGATGCAGGATTATTTGGTAAGAAAAGTATGTTCCATGATTATTTAGAACAGTTCGATGCAAAAAACTTGCGTGGAGCAATTATAAAACTATTTAAGATACTAAATCAAAAGAAAGAAGATAGAGATCCTTATGAAGATGAAAGATTATTGGCGTTTCCTTATGTAAATGGTGGGCTTTTTGCTGACGATAGCATAATAATTCCTCAGTTTACAGATGAAATAAGAACATTGCTTTTAGAAAATGCCAGTGATGATTTTGACTGGAGCCAGATAAGTCCGACTATATTTGGTGCAGTATTTGAAAGTACATTGAACCCTGAAACTAGAAGAAGTGGTGGAATGCACTATACTTCAATAGAAAATATACATAAGGTGATAGATCCGTTATTTTTAGATGATTTGAAGTATGAGTTACTTGACATAAAAGAGGAAGCAGTAGTAAGAACTAAAAATAGTAAGCTTGAAAATCTACATAATAAATTAGCAAAACTTAAATTTTTAGATCCAGCTTGTGGTTCAGGAAACTTCCTAACAGAAACATATTTATCTATCAGAAGATTAGAAAATGAGATAATAAAGATGAAGATAGATATAAATTCTAAGAAGGGCGATAGTAATCAGATAAGATTAGTAGATTCTATTGAAGGGCTTGAAAATCCTATAAGGGTGTCAATATCACAGTTTAGTGGTATAGAGATTAATGATTTTGCTGTTACCGTTGCAAAGACTGCACTTTGGATAGCTGAGTCACAGATGATGGATGAAACGTCTGAAATACTACACATGCCAATAGATTTTTTACCTCTTAAATCTTATGCGAATATTGTTGAGGGAAATGCTCTTAGAATTGATTGGAATGATGTTGTTGACAAAAGTGAGCTTGATTATATAATGGGGAATCCACCATTTTATGGTGCAAGGCTTATGAATAAAGAACAAAAATCAGATATGGAAAATATATTTGGTAAATTAAAAGGTGTTGGGAATTTGGACTATGTAACTGCATGGTATAAAAAAGCAGCACAGTATATAAATAAAACTGATATAAGGGTAGCATTTGTTTCTACAAATTCAATAGCTCAGGGAGAACAGGTTGGTATACTTTGGAAAAATTTAATGGAAGTAGATGGGATTCATATAGATTTTTGTTATAGAACATTTATATGGAATAGTGAGGCGAGTATAAAGGCAAAAGTACATTGTGTGATAGTTGGATTTAGCAAGTGTCCTTCTATTAATAATAGAATAATATATCATAATAATTCTCAATTAAGTATAGCGGAAAATATTAATGGATATTTAATAGATGCACCAAGTATTTTTATAGAGAGCAGAAAGAAACCTATTGATAATGTTCCAGAAATAGGAATTGGAAATAAGCCTATAGATGACGGAAATTATTTATTTGAAGAAGAAGAGATGGATGAGTTTATAAAAAGCGAGCCAAATTCAAAAAAATATTTTAGAACTTGGTATGGATCTAAAGAATTTATAAATAGAAAACCTAGATATGGTTTATACTTAGGAGAATGTAGTCCATCAGAGTTAAAGAAAATGCCTAAGGTTATGGAAAGAGTAAAAAATGTAAAAAAATTTAGATTAGCAAGTACTAGTAAACCTACTCAAAAGTTAGCTGAGACACCTACAAAATTCCATGTAACAAATATACCAAAGGATGATTTTATGGTTATACCTAGAGTTTCATCAGAAAGAAGGAGATATATTCCTATAGGATTTTTAGATAAAAATTCATTAGCATCAGATGCGATACATGTAGTTCAAAATGCTAAAATTTATCATTTTGGAATACTTACATCCAATGTACACATGGCTTGGATGAGAACTGTATGTGGAAGACTAAAAAGTGACTATAGATACTCAAAAGACATAGTATACAACAACTTCCCATGGCCAGAAGTGTCAGAAAAAGACAAATCTAAAATAGAAGAAACAGCACAGGCTATTTTAGATGCTAGAGAACTTTATCCGGATTCTTCTTTAGCAGATTTATACGACGAAACACTTATGCCAGCAGAACTTTTAAAAGCACACAGAGCAAATGATCGTGCAGTTATGAATGCGTATGGATTCACTAAAAAAGGTATGACAGAATCTGAATGTGTATCAGAGCTTATGAAACTATATGTAAAAAAATTAGAAGAACTAGAAAAAAATAAATAGAAAACATATGTAAATATAAATTTTATAAAAAATAAGATATTAATCTGAATCTAAAAAAACAGTTTAGTATCTTATTTTTTTATGCGTAAAATTTTGATTTCACAAAACAAAGTAAAAAAAATAAAATATTGTTTTCCAAAAGAAAAAATAAAGTGTCATCTGAAAGAAGACATATGACACCTAACAATGATAGATTGTTCTTATAAACATTATAAAGAAAGTTAGGGGTAATGATAATATGAAAACGATGATAGAAAATGAATTTGTATTTAGAGCAGGACCAAAGATGGCAGCTGTTTTAGGAGTTAATGAAGCTCTTGTTTTGGGGATGGTTGACTACTGGATAAATAAAAACAAAGAAAATAATATAAATTACAAAAATGGTAGATATTGGACATTTAACAGTATAAAAAAATGGCGTGAGAGATATTTCTATTTTTGGAGCGAGAGGACAGTTAAGAGGATTTTTGAATCATTAGAGGATAAGGGGATTTTGATAGTAGGCAATTTTAATAAAGTAAGTTTTGATAGAACGAAATGGTACAGTATAGATTACGATAAATTTAATGAAATCGTTGCTGAAAAGAGCGAGTTATTTAATAAATATGATATGGAAAATATAGAAGAAAATATTAAAAATGATGAGTCAGGGTGTCCTGATGCATATTGTCAAGACGGTGAGATGCAATATGACGGACTGTCATCTTGCAATGTGACAACTTGTCATAATGCAAAAGGACAGTCTGTCATAACCAATACCAACAATAACACAAATAAAACTACATTTATTACACAACAACCAAGGCAGAGGGTGGTTGCTATAGAAACAAAAGGTATATTAAAAGAATTTTTAGGAAACTCATATACAGATAGTTATGCTAGTAGGGTTATTGATATTTTGATGAGCAAGGAGAAAGGTTGTGATTATTTGAGTGAAAAGATAGAGCTTACTAAAAATAGTAATGTATATAATAAGTGTGCGTTTTTAATGGCTGCGTTACAATCTGATTATAAGAGTATCAACGATAGCACTCAAAGAGATAATTATGGTGCTGGAAAAAATAGGAACAAGTTTATCAATTTTGAGCAGACAGTGTATAAATATAGCAAAGAGGAGCTTGATGAGATGATAAGAAAAAAGAATCAGTTTTAGATGTTTTATTTTAAATTTCAATAAAAATTTGTGATGGTGGCTTTTTATGTTAATTAAATTAAATTCCTTCTAAAAAACATAAATTTAACAGAAGATAACATTTTCTTAAAGTAATCAAATATTTTGAACATAGATATAACATAGTTAGCATAGTTATAGCCTAAATATAGTCTATTTTTAATAAATTTAACATTTTCTTAACAACTTAACACACACTTAAGTCTTATTTTTCTATAAAAATTAGAAAAGTTGTTGAAATTTCAACAACTAATCTAACTTGTAATTATTGGAAAAGGCTATTTTTCCGCCATTTTTCCGCCATAATGTTACTTGTCGGAAAGTTTGTTTATATACTCTTCAAATTTTTCTGCTGATTCATCTTGAAGAGTTTTAGTATTGGCAGTATAAACTTCCATTGTAGTTTTTACATTGCTATGTCCTAATCGCATCATAGTAGATTTTAAAGAAGCTCCGCTTTCTACTAACATTGTAGCATGAGTATGACGTAATTGATGCAGATGAAAATCAGAGTCTATTTTTCTTTTTATAGCCATGACCATAGTATTTACATCTTGAAAATTGACAAAAGAGCCATCTTTTTTCTTAAATACAAAGTTATTGACTATGTAGTCTTTACCAAAACCTAATCTTTCTATAGATTGAGTTTTTTTCAAGCTTTTAAAAATTGCTAATAAATCATCTGAAAATGATATATCTCTTATTGAAGATATTGTTTTAGGTCTAGATAGTTTTAATGATCCTTCAGTTACAGGAACTTTTATAGCATTATTAGTGATATGTATCACTTTGTTTTCTAGATTTATATCAGACCAATTAAGAGCAAGGAGCTCTCCTTTTCTCATACCAGTACTATATGCAATCATAAGAAGAGCATATTGCCAACTATCTTTATAAAACATATCTAATATCTGAGCAAATTTTTCTGGTGAAATAAAATCTTTTTCTTTATCTATCATAATATCATCCTTCTTCCTTTTTAGAGTAATATGTTCTGCAGGGTTTTGCTTGATGTAATGACAAGGGTGTACCGCATATTTTAAAGATGCCTTTATAACAGCTAGGTATACCTCCAGTGTACTAAAGCTATATGTATCCATATTTGAATCAACAAAATCTTGTATAATGCTAGGAGAGAGCTGATTTAGCTGGTATGAACCTAGATAAGGGATAATATTCTTTATATGGAACTTATAAGCTCTCGAAGAATTGTATGCTAGATTTTTATATACATAGTTATCCATCCACATTCTTAAAAAATCTGCATATGATGTTTTTCCGTTATCAACATAGTTGAATCCCTTTTTTATATCTTCCTCAACTTCTAACATCAGTTTTATAGCTTCTTTTTTAGTTTTAGCACCAGTAGCTGCTCTTTCTATTCTTTTTCTTTTTCCATCAACAGGTGCCATTTCAATCGTATAGTACCAAGTATTACCCTTTTTTCGTACGCTTCCCATAAATGTGTAACCTCACTTTCTTAGTGTAAACCTTAATGTTTTATTTATTTTATATTAAAATCAACATTAAGATAAAAACATATGTTCTTATAAATCGCTAATAAAAGGCGGATAGGACCGCCAACTAGAGTTCATTCTTTTCAAGAACTTCATCATATATATTTAATAGTTTTTTGCACGCAGCATAGTAGAGAAGTCTTATAAAATGTATATCGTGTTTCTGTAGTACGTGCTTCATCAGTGTCATTATTCCACCATATATTTTTATTTTTAATAGTAATATTTTCCATTGTAGTATTTTGAAATTCATAGATACCACCTCCATGAAAATATTAAAACATATGTTTGTATTAAGATAAACCACTAAAAAGTGGTGTTAGAAAGAAATAAAAAGGCTTCTATATTGATTAGTTAATATAGAAGCCTTTTTGAATTTAAAATGATATATTTAAAAGTTCTTTATTTAGTTTTAGATTGTCACTGAAAAACATAACTTCTTTTCCTTTATATTTTATATTTGCTGTATAAGATAAAGAGTAAACATTATTTCTAAATGCACTATATAAATCAGTTATTTCAGGAACATTATCATAAGATGTAATCCAATATGAATCAGTTAAAGATGATATATGATTCATTAATTCTACATGATCATCATGTTTGTAGAAGTTAACATATAAGCTAGACCCTTTTTTATAATACGGTGGGTCAAAGAAAATAAATTTTTCATTAGCTATATTTGGAATAACATCATCTATTAATTTTAAAGTATCTAAATTATATAGAGTTATTTTTTCTTTAAAATTAGCTATAGATTTAATTTTCTCTATAATATTATCTTTGTTAAATCTACAATCTATTTTATAATTGCCAGTTTGATTCAAACCACCTATTACACCTGCTTTTATTATTCCAGAACGATTAGTTCTATTTAAGAAAAGAGTTGAAAAACCAAGAGTTAAAAGGTCTACATTATCTTTTTCCTTTTGAATATCTCTTTGTTTAAACCAATTCTCCATTGTTACAGGTGTTTTTTCGATAAGACTGCAGAGCTCATCAGTATAATTAAGAACACTATACCAAAAGGCATAAATGGACCTATCGAAATCATTTATTATTATATTGTCAACAACACCATCAAAAAGAAGTCTTAGAGCTACAGCACCACCACCAGTATATGGTTCTATATAAGTACACTTTTCTAGATTATTATATTTTATAAGTTGTTGAACATAACTAGATAGTTTGTTTTTACCGCCTGGATACCTAAGAGGACTTAAAGATTTCTTAACGGCCATACAATCTCATCCTTTCTAAAAATTATTATCAAAATAAGTTTAACATGTTATTGAAGCTTTATAAATACTATTTTTGTGATTTAATCAATAGAAAAATATAAAAATCGTTTGAATAAATCTGAAATATTTAATTTGAATTTTTCAAAAAATTCATTATACTCATCTTTATTATCTCTTACCCAATATTTTAAAACGCAAAGTTTTTCTAATAAGTCTTTATTAGCTTTAAACCAAGCTTTATTTTTTTCTCTTTGAGCACCGTAATTTTTATACCTAGCAGAATTTGGACCGTTTAAAACAATATGTTCTTTATCGGCATCAAAATAACTATCTGCTAGCGTCCATATTTCGTGGTTCTCATCTAAATTAGCAAGATAATTATAAATAACATTTTCTGGAGAATCTCCACCAGGAAGCTTTATACTTTTTATAGTGTGATTTTCTATTTTGTTGTCATTAACATCTCCATCAAATACAAATAAACAATTTTGGAACATAGGAGCATTTTGGTTTAATAATCGCTCTAGCTGTTCGCAACCTAAGTTTAAATTTATTAATTCTAAAAATTTTATTTTATCAAACTGATACAGAATTTTTTCAAAGAACCATGCAGCTTCTTCATCTTCAAAAATAACGGATATTTTATCTTCTATAAAAGAAGGATCTGAAATAAGTAAGTCAGATTTTATTTTATAGAATGAAGGACTTTGAAGAACTTTTACACTATCTCCTTTTTTTACCAAATAAACAGTTTCAACATTATTTATTTCATTTTCTTTATTATATAAAGTTTTTTTATAGAGCATTTTTAAAATATTTTCACTATGAGTAGTAAAAACTATTTGAAGGTTTAAATCTCTTGACATTTTAAGTAAATAATTAATAAGTTGAATTTGAGCATAATGATGCAACGTAGCATCAATTTCATCTATAAGTAAAAGACCACCACTATAATCAGGAAATTTATCTTTTAAAGATTTAAAAGATAGAACAGCAAGTATTATTTGGCCAAGGTTATCTTGACCAGCAGAGTTTAAAATAGATGAATATTTTGATGAATTAATACCAACACCTTTTTTTCGAGGCGCTTCTTTTAGGTTAATAGAATCTAATAAGTAGTCATCATCATCTAGACAAAGTATTTTCTTGTAAGCTGAAATAAAATCATTTTTAATAGAATCATCAAGTGATAGTTTTTTCTTTGAAAATTCTTTTGATTCACCTATAGGATACAATCTAGATAATCCTAGGTATAAAACTGGTAGTTCATATTTTCTTGAGTTCTTTTTATCTTTATCTTTGGTTTCGGGAATCATTCTAAATCTAGCCTTATTATTTTGCCAAGCTACCCTATTATGCTTAGATTCAACAATCTCATTTATATTTTCTATATCACTAAAATTTACTTTGTATTTATATCCAGAAGGATCAAAATTAATATCTCCTTTAAATATTTCATCAAATTTAGTTTCAAATTTAATTCCCAACAAACTACTATAATTTTTTAAAGAACAAGAATTACCAAGCATTGCAAGAAGAGTAGATTTACCCATACCATTTCTTCCTGCAATTGCGGTAAGGCTTTTTCCTAATTTTATATGGTTATTATTAAAAATTCTAAAATCACCTATATCAATACTATGTATCATATTAATCACATCCTTTATTTTAAATTTTCTTGTAAATATACAGAGCAGGGTAACCAGTAAGTACTAGATATCTATTACCCTCTATATGTAGATATTCATTGTTTAGTGATAGATAGTAAAAGCTCTGCATTAAAATATCTCTACTTACAGATAACCCATCAGCAAGCTCATCAACTGTTGACGGTCTTTTTCTTAACTCATCTATCAATTCATCTTTTGGTACTAAAAAATTGCAAGCCCATCTAAGAGCTTTAGCCTCACACTTATCTATATTTACTTTATCAAAATAATTCTTAGGCTCTATATTATCACCTACACTTGTGAAGTGATGCCCTAGTTCTTCAGCTAGGACTTCAGTCATACGAATAGTGTTGCTTTTAAGAATGTTTGCCATAAGAATCATTCTAATACCATGTCTAGCAACATATAGAGCTTCAGAACGATATTCTGGGATTTCATCAACGAATTTAACAATAATATTTTCTTTTTCAGCTAAGTCAAGGAGTTGCTCAAACTTAGTCATTTTTCTTTTTCATTTCTTCAAAAATTAAATAGTCAATGAAATCATCAAGTTTTTTTCTACCTTCCTCAGAAAGTTGCTGAGTACGGTCATCAGTATGTGCTGCTATTGTATTTTCTTCATAGTTTCTTATGTCTGTACGCCCTAGTAGGTAGTCTACCGATACTCCAAAGTAGTCTGCTATTGAGTTTAGTAGTGTGAAGTCTGGTGTTCTTATACCTCTTTCATATTGTGATATGGTTTGAGAAGTTATATTAAATTTTTGTGCTAACTCAAGTTGTGTTAATTGATTTTCTTCTCGTAAGTCTTTTAATCTATTTGCAAATGTCATTTTAATCTCTCCTTAAATTCAACAAAATGTTTATTACTTTTATTATAGAATAAAAAATATCAAATTTAACTAAACAAAATGTTTAAAAAAGTATTGACTTAAACAAAATGTTTAGCTATAATCAAATTAAACAAAATGTTTAATAAAAAAGAGGTGATAATTATGAATAGATTGAAACAAATCCGAACACAATTAGGATTATCACAATCAGATATAGCTAACAAGCTAGATATATCAGTTCAAAGGTATAGCTTATATGAAACAAATAATAGAAAATTACCAGTTTCATTAGCTTTTGAATTATGCAAATTGTTTAATTTGAAATTAGAAGATATTTTTTTAGATGATAATTAAACAAAATGTTTAGTCATCTTTAAAAAAATTATACTAATCAAATTGAACAATATAAATTCCCAAACTGGAGTTTAAAGCCTTTAAATTCACATATTGGAGGTGAGCAAAATGAAAAAGGATTTACCAAAACATTGCATTAATCTAAAAAATTTTAGAAAAGAACAAGGTATTACTCAGCAACAATTAGCAGACATAATTGGAACAAGTGTTAGTAATATAAAATCACTTGAAACTGATGTAGTAAAACCAAGTTACAAATTCTTAAAAAAATTTATTGAAAGCTTTCCAGATGCAAGTATAGATAAAATCTTTTTCAAATAGTTGGTTTTTCCAACATCTTGATATCAATATAACAAGATTCTAAAAAAAGATAAACCACTAAAAAGTGGTGTTAAAAAAAGAGGTGATAATGTATGACAAAGATGTCAATCCTCGGAAAAGACAATCCTTTTTATAAAGCAAGGATAGCCTCTCCTAAAGAGAGTTTTAAAAGTAGATGTGATACAGCAAAAGATATATTCATTAGCAGAAGACGGCTTGAAGAAATCGAAACAGGAAAGAGAGAGCCATATGCAGATGAGCTTTTGATAATGGCTGAAGCTTATGATGCACCATACTTAGTTGAACACTACTGCAATCACATTTGCAAGATTGGGCAAAAGTTTGGTTGTAAGTATGTTGAGAATAAGGGCGATGCTTATAAAGCGACAGTAATGTTTATTAAATCTTTGAAAGAGGCAGAGCAGGCAAAAGAAAACATATTAGAGATACTTTCAGATGGTAAGATTTCAAAAAATGAAATATCAATGTTAGATGAAGCTATAAGCAAGTTGAATGAAACAATGACAGATATTATCAATCTGAAAATAGCATTAGAAAAAGAAAAAAATCAAAGGAGGTAAAAAGTAATGACAATAACAAACTTAGAGCCAGTAGTAATGGTAGCAGAAGCAAGAGAGGATGTTGAGTTAGTTCCATTAGGAGAAGAGCTTAACATAAGAACAGATGAAAATGGAGAAACAATAATAAGTGGTAGAGAGTTACATGAAAGTTTAAAAATAAGTACTCAATATACTAAATGGTTTGAAAGAATGACTGAATATGGATTTGTTGAAAATGTAGACTTCATAGCTATTAGTCAAAAAAGACTAACAGCTCAAGGCAATGAAACAACATACACAGACCACCTACTAAAGTTGGATATGGCAAAAGAGATTGCAATGATCCAGAGAACACCAGAAGGAAAAAGAATAAGACAGTATCTTATTCAAGTTGAAAAAGCATGGAACAGTCCAGAGAAAATTATGGAGAGAGCATTGTTAATAGCTAAGAACAATATAAACAGACTAGAGATTGAAAATAAGGCAATGAAGCCTAAAGCAATTTTTGCTGATGCAGTAGCATCTAGTGAACAGTCAATTCTAGTTGGAGAGCTGGCAAAACTGTTAAAGCAGAATGGAATTAATACAGGTCAGAAGAGATTGTTTGAGTACTTGAGAGAGAATGGTTATTTGATAAAGAGAAAAGGCTCAGATTACAATATGCCAACTCAGAGAAGTATGGAGCTAGGGATTATGGAGATTAAGGAAACAGTTATAAATAATCCAGACGGAACAGTAAGGATAAACAAGACACCAAAGATTACTGGTAAAGGGCAGACATATTTCGTGAATAAGTTTTTAAACCCAAAGGAGATGTAGAGAGATGATAAGACACTATATAACAAAATACGAAGAAAATAATAAACGATATGCAGAAGCTTGGATACAGATAAATATATTAGGCAAGACATTCTGCATATCAAGAAAAATCATAGAACTTTAATAATTACTTTTTAGTCCATTTGTTACCAGATTTCTGAGTAGGAGGTAGTCTATCTCCTTTATCAATTCTGACAACTCTTGGATTTGGTACTGAGCCACCTCTTGGTCCTACTTCAGTATATGTTCCAGCAGGTTTGTTATCAGTACCTGGTTTGATTAGGTCTTTAGACATAATGTCACGTCCTTTCATAAAAAATAATAATGGAGGTGAGAGCAATGCAGGAGCTACCGATACATTGCGTTAATCTAAAAGCTTTTAGAACTAGCTTGAATATGCGACAAAAAGATATAGCTGATAAGTTAGGCGTAAGCAAGGATTTATATTACAAAATTGAAACTGGGAAGATAAATCCAACATACAATTTTTTGGAAAGGTTGGCCAAGGCTTTTCCTAATGTAAATATCAATAAAATCTTATTTGATACGAACATATTTAATCTGTATATGTAATATAACAGTTTTAGAAAATAATGTCAAATAAGATAAATACAAATAAAAAATAACTATATAATACAATTTAATACGATATAATACGATTTTACATAGTGGAAGAATTAAGTTGAAACTATAAAACATTATATAATACGATATTTAACTATTTAAAAGGAAAAATAAAATGAAAAATTTTGGAAAAAAATTAAAAAATATGTTGCTAATAATAAAATTGGTACAT
>URRU01000037.1 GCA_900550335.1 uncultured Clostridium sp.
TTTTATTCTATATTTAATTTATTTTATTCTACATCACTCTTGTTAATTTATAATATTTCAAATCCTTTATTACATTCCTAGTTCTGCCAATACTTCTTCCTTGCTTCCCATTTCAGATAATTTTAAGAACATATCTTCGTCAATTACCTTTATTCCTAAATCATTAGCCTTAGTTAATTTTGAGCCAGCTTCCTCTCCAGCAAGCACAAATGTAGTAGACTTGCTCACACTTGAAGTAGCCTTTCCACCTCTAAGCTCTATAATCTCCTTAGCCTGATTTCTTTTTAATGTAGGAAGTGTACCAGTAAGAACTATCTTCATCCCTTCAAATAACTGCGGTATACCCTCAGATTTATCCTCACCTGCTTCAGTATTTACCCCAGCTTCTTTTAACTTCTGAATAACTGCTAAATTCTGCTCTTCTCTAAAGAATTTTACAACACTCTCAGACATAATACTTCCAAACTCTTCAAGCTGCTGTAATCTCTCAACATCGGCGTTCATTATCTCATCTAAACTACTAAAGTTTGAAGCTAGTATCTTAGCCCCTTTCACACCGACAAATCTAATTCCTAATCCATTAATCAATCTCCATAGGTCGTTTGATTTTGATTTTTCGATTGCTTTAATTAAATTATCAGCAGATTTTTCTCCCATTCTCTCAAGCGGTACAATCTGCTCTTTTTTTAGATAATATATATCAGAAACGTCTTTTATTAGACCTTCTTTTAAGAATAATGTGATTATTGACTCACCCATACCATCTATGTCCATGGCCTCTCTCGAAACAAAGTGAATCATTCCCCTTCTAATCTGAGCTGGACAAGAGATATTTATACACTTAACTGCAGCTTCACCTTCAAGTCTAACTGTTGGCTCACCACACTCTGGGCAAACACTAGGCATAACAAAATCTTTCTCATCCCCTGTTCTATCCTCTTTCACAACCTCAACTATCTGCGGAATAATATCCCCTGCCTTTTGAACTATAACATGGTCAAATAATTTTATATCTTTTTCTCTGATAAAGTCCTCGTTGTGAAGAGTCGCCCTACTAACAGAAGTCCCCGCTAGTCTAACAGGCTCAAGAATAGCTGTTGGAGTGATTGTACCTGTTCTACCAACCTCTACCTCTATATCTAAAATCTTGCTCTTCTTTCTCTCAGCTGGGAACTTGTACGCAATAGCCCATCTTGGACTCTTAGCTGTAAATCCCATCTCATTTCTCTGCTCTATGTTGTTTACCTTAACAACCATACCATCTATATCAAATTTTAAACTTCCTCTGTTTTCAGTCCAATACTCAATAAACTCAATTACCTCGTCTATTGATTTACAGATTTTGTAGTTTTCACTAACTGAGAATCCCAGTTTTTTAAGGTATTCTAATGAATCAGAATGTGTATCTATTCCCTCTAATTCGTTGATATTTTCTAGGTTAAACACGAATATATCTAAAGGTCTTTTTGCAGTTAGCTTTGAGTCCAACTGTCTAAGTGATCCAGCTGCTAAATTTCTTGGATTGGCAAATATCTGTAGGTCGTGCTCTTCCTGATATTCATTGACCTTTTCAAAATTTTCTTTAGATATATAAACCTCTCCTCTGACGATTATCTCTCTCTTGTCGTCAATCTTTAGAGGAACACTCTTTATCGTCATGGCATTTTTAGAAATATCCTCTCCAATTATCCCATTTCCTCTAGTTGCAGCACTTTTGAACTCTCCATTTTCGTAAGTTATCCCTACAGAAAGTCCATCTATCTTAAACTCAACAACATACTCTACATCCCCGTCAGTCATCTCCCTTACTCTTCTGTCAAAATCTCTTAAATCTTCAGCAGAGTATGCGTTTGATAGACTAAGCATCGGATTTTTGTGCGTAACCTGGTCAAACTTATCAAGTGCCATCCCCCCAACTCTGTTAGAAGGAGAATCCACTCTCTTGAACTCTGGGTTTTCTGCTTCTAGTTTGATTAGCTCTTTCATAAGCATATCATACTCGAAGTCTGAGATTTCTGGTGTATCTTGGTTGTAGTATTTGTCGCTGTGGTAGTTTATTTTGTCTATTAGATTATCTATTTGTAGTTTTATATCTTCTTTTCCCATAAAGTTTCCTCTCTAGCGTTTATTTTTAAGAAAGAATTATTTATCCCTTATTGAAGGATATTTTTATTTTTTAATTCTTTCTATATTTAATTATATCAAATTTGTTGAATTAGACATAAAAAATATAAAAAAAGAAGAAACAATTAAAACCTCTGTTATTAAAACTTCTCTTTATTTTTATTTATTATACTTTTATAAATAATTTTATCAGTTATAACTGATAAAATGCCTAAAAATATCATTTTTATTAGTTATAACTAACAAAATCACCAAAAACACTCTTTTTATCACTTATAACTAACAAAATTTTCAAACTAACCAAAAATATACTTCTAAAAAATAATAACTAACTTAAAAAGAGGGGCAATTATACTTTATTTGTAACTGTCGCAACTTGATTGCGCGTTACAAATAAAGTATATTGACCATCTATCCCTTTTACCAAAGATATACCTCTAGCATTCTTTCCCCAAAAGAACACTTTTAAAAATAATGATAAACTGAAAAAGAGGGGCGATATACTCCATTTGTGACTGTCGCAACTTGATTGCGCGTCACAAATGGAGTATATCGCCCCTCTCCCCAGTTATCTATTTCTTAAAAGTGTTCTAACCTCTCCTATCATATATAGAGATCCCGCACTTATTATTACATCTCCTTCTTCAGCAACTTCTAGCACTCTCTCCAAAGCATCCTCAATTTTTTCCACAGCTTCCACATTACCTGTGTATTTCTCAATCTTAGCTTTTAACTTATCCGCAGAAATCTTTCTCGGATTATCTGGCTCAGTCACAACAACCTTATCAAAAACAGGCATCAAAATCTCAAGCACAGTGTCGATATCCTTATCCTCAAGCATTCCTAGCATAAGCACAAGATTTCTATCAGCAAAGTACTTATCAAGAACTTTTCTCAAAGATCTCGCACCATCCTCGTTGTGTGCACCATCTATAATAAATGTAGGATTTTCCATCACTTTTTCAACCCTACCTGGCCATTTTGTCTCTAAAATACCTGCTTTCACACTCTCATCTGTGATATTTGCTACCTTGCCACTTCTTCTAAGATAATCTATCGCATTTAAAGCAGTTACGCAGTTTCTAACCTGATGCTCACCTATCAATCTAATTTCCATATCCTTAAACTCTTTTCCATTAATAGAAAAATCAAACACCTGAGAATGAACATCATCTTTCTTAACATTTATATCGCTAAAATCAGCCTCAATAAACTCTGCACCTTCCTCAGCTGCAATTTTCTTAAGCACATCCTCAGCCTCATCACTCTGAGAATAAACTACAACTGCAGAATCTTTCTTGATAATTCCACCTTTTTCGTATGCAATTTTTGCAATAGTGTCCCCAAGAACTTTAGTATGATCTAAACTTATAGATGCAATAACGCTAACAAGTGGATTTTTTATAATATTTGTTGAGTCATATCTTCCACCAAGTCCAACTTCCATAACTGCGTAATCAACATTTTCCCATTTATATATTAAAAACGCCATCGCAGTCACAATCTCAAATTCAGTTGGAGAATCGTACCCCTCAGCAATCATCTTATCTATCCGCAATTTAACCTCAGACACAGACTTTGCAATATGTTCATCTGTAATATTTTCCCCATTTATCCTAATTCTCTCATTGAATACCTCAAGATATGGAGATGTAAACAGCCCAACCTTATAGCCACTCTTTTCAAGAACCTTTGCTATAAACGAACAAATAGAACCCTTACCATTAGTACCTGCAACGTGGATAATATTAAGCTCGTCTTGAGGATTTCCAAGAAGCTCCATAAGCTTCTCTGTAGACTCAAGCCCAAGCTTCATACCAAACCTATGACTACTGTGTATATAATCTAAAGCTTCACTATAATTCATATTTACCTCCAATAAATCTAATACTTACAGGAAAAGTTTTTAGCTACAGGCAAGCAACTTTCTATAAAATAATAAAAATATAAACTGAAAGACAGTAAAATACGAGAGGGATGTCGCCTATTTTAATAACTTTCATTTTAGAAATGGCGGCAAAATTGAAATCGACAATCTGCAGAACTTCGCTTCATTATTGTTCCCGGTAACTTAAACTTAAAATTGCGAAGTTCGAAGCCTGGAGATGAAATTTACCCCATTTCTAAAAAAGGGAGATGTCATAAAACTATGCGACATCCCCCTCTATTTACTGCCTCGACAGTTTATTTTTACATTTTATGAAAGTTTTGCCTGTATACTAGCTAATCTTTCCTCTACTGATTTCATCATTTCTTCAAATTTTTCTTTTTTAGCTTTTTCCTCGTCAACTAATTTCTGAGGTGCTTTTGCAAGGAATCCCTGATTAGAAAGTTTTCCATTAACTCTCTTAATTTCGCCTTCTAATTTAGCTTTTTCCTTGTTTAATCTTTCTAATTCTTTTTCGAAGTCAACAAGTTCGTCAAGAGGTATAAATATCTTAACACCGTCTATAACTACACTTACTGCATCTTCAGGTATACCAGCTTCATCTGCTCTAACTTCAACTTCTGATGCTGATGCTAAAGTTTTGAAGTAGTCTTTTCCTGCTTCAACAGCTTCTAGTTTATCTTCACTAGGAACCATTATAACTTTTGCTTTTTTAGATGGTGGAACGTTCATTTCAGATCTAACGTTTCTTACATTTCTTATACCGTCCATCATTATATCCATCATAGCTTCTTCTTTAGCCATGTTGTCTTCTTCTTTGAATTCTGGCCATTCAGATACTATTATCATTCCGTTTGCAGTTGGAAGATGGTCGAATATTTCTTCTGTTATGAATGGTATGAATGGGTGAAGAAGTTTTAATATTGTTTCAAGAACATAAGTTAATGTGTAAAGAGCTGCTTTTTTAGCTTCTACATCATCACCGTATAATCTTGGTTTAACCATTTCTATGTACCAGTCACAGTATTCTGACCAAGTAAAGTCGTATGCTTTCTGAAGAGCCATACCTAATTCGAATTTATCCATGTTATGAGTAACATCTTTAACTATGTTGTTAGCTCTTGATATTATCCATTTATCTGCTAATGTTAAGTTAGCTTCAACATCGCTTCTTGTTACGCCATTCATCATTTCTTCGTCCCAGTTCATGAATACGAATCTTGATGCATTCCATAATTTATTTGCGAAGTTTCTAGCAAATTCAACTCTTTCCATGTAGAATCTCATATCGTTTCCTGGAGAGTTTCCTGTTATTAATGTAAATCTTAAAGCATCTGCACCAAACTGGTCTATTATTTCAAGTGGGTCGATACCATTTCCTAAAGATTTACTCATTTTTCTACCCTGAGAGTCTCTAACAAGACCATGTATTAATACATGAGAGAATGGTTTTTCATTCATACAGAACATAGCTGCAAATGCCATTCTTACTACCCAGAAGAATATTATATCGTATCCAGTTACAAGCACGTTTGTTGGATAGTAGTAGTTTAATTCTTCTGTGTTGTTTGGCCAACCAAGTGTTGAGAATGGCCATAAAGCAGATGAGAACCAAGTATCTAGTACGTCTTCATCCTGTTTAAAGTGAGTGCATCCACATTTTGGACATTTTTCTGGCATTTCTCTAGCAACAACAACTTCTCCACATTCCTGGCAGTAGTATGCTGGTATCTGATGACCCCACCATAACTGTCTTGATATACACCAGTCTCTTATGTTTTCTAACCACTGTAGGTAAGTTTTGTCAAATTTATCAGGAACAAACTGTAATTCTTTATCGTTTAATATTTTTATAGCAGGTTCTGCTAATTTATCCATTTTTACGAACCACTGTTCAGATAATCTTGGTTCTATAGTTGTATGACATCTATAGCAAGTACCAACAGCGTGGTCGTGTTCTTTTATTTTTATTAAGAATCCTTCTTCTTTTAGGTCGTCTATGATTGCTTTTCTACATTCATATCTGTCCATACCTGCGTATTTACCGCATTTGTCGTTCATTGTACCGTCTTCGTTCATAACGTTGATTTCTTCTAAATTATGTCTTAAACCAACTTCGAAGTCGTTAGGGTCGTGAGCTGGAGTCATTTTAACAACACCAGTACCGAATTCCATATCAACATATTCATCTGCAACTATTGGTAATTCTCTACCAACTAATGGAAGTATTGCAGTTTTTCCAACTATGTCAGCATATCTTTCATCGTTAGGGTTTACTGCTATACCAGAGTCCCCAAGCATAGTTTCAGGTCTTGTAGTAGCTACTTCAAGGAACTGATCGCTATCTTTTAGGAAATATTTTACATGGTAGAAATTACCTGGCTGATCTTCGTGTTCAACTTCTGCATCTGAAAGAGTAGTCTTACAATTTGGACACCAGTTTATTATTCTATGACCTCTGTATATATGTCCTTCTTCATATAATTTTATAAAGAATTCTTTAACTGCATCATTGCATCCCTGGTCCATTGTGAATCTCTGTCTATCCCAGTCACAAGAATCCCCTAATTTTTTAAGCTGATTTTCTATTTTTCCGCCGAATTCTTCTTTCCAAGCCCAAGCTCTCTTCATGAATTCGTCTCTACCTAATTCGTATTTAGATTTTCCTTCTTCTTTTTTAATTCTTTCAACAACCTTAACTTCAGTAGCTATTGATGCATGGTCAGTACCTGGTAACCAAAGTGTTTCACATCCCTGCATTCTCTTCCATCTTATTAAAACATCCTGAAGTGTATGGTCTAGTGCGTGCCCCATATGTAACTGTCCTGTTATATTTGGTGGCGGCATCATTATTGTAAAAGGTTTTTTATCCTTATTTGGTTTTGAAGCAAAATAACCTTTTTCCATCCACTCGTCCTGAACCTCCCATGACTAAAGTCGCAGGGTTCTAAAAGTTTAAAACTTTATTTAAGAAGTTTAGTTGCTATGCAACCCTTATTCTTATAGGCGTGTCCAGTTCGCCTCTATTGTATAGGACTTCTAAGTCCACAACTTTACTTTTACTCAATATATTCAACGCTCCGTTTACATCTGCATTTATTAACCTACCATCTTTTGTTTGATACAATCCTCTCTTAACTCTTTTTCCGCTAAATTTATATTCCTTACGTGGAAACCAGTTTTTAATTTCTTCGATTATATTTTCATATACAGGAATCTCATCTTTGTCAAAGAAACTAGCCTTTGATGTGTAGCTTTCTTCTTGTTCAACAAAAGTTATTCCATATAATTCACAAAGATACTCTATTTTTTCTCTAAGTACTCCAAATGGTATATTTACAAATGTCTGATTATTTTTCTTGCCTAAATCAGAATTTTTTTGAAGTGTTGGGTTATACCCACATACAACAGTTCCTATTCCATTTTCTAAACAATAGTTTATTATTATTCTTGCAGTTTTGTTCATATAATCATTAACTCTATTGTTTCTTTTTCTAGTATTCAAAAACTGTCTGTTTGTGTATTTCTTTTTATATCCTTGTTTGTCCTTTATACTCTGTAAACGTGCATTTTCTTTATTATGCCATTGGTTTATAGATTTTAATCTTCTTCCATCTACTATGAAAGATTTTCCAGTTGATGTTACACAAGTAGCAAGATTATTCACCCCCAAATCTATCGCTAGTACTTTATTTTTATCGACATTACTTTGAACTTCTTCTACTTCATAGATATATTGAATTTCAAAGAACCTAGCTTTTGATTTAGGTATAATTCGTATCTCCTTTATATTTTTATCAACTAGTTTAGGTGGAATATTTATCTCAATACTTTTATGTTCTTTCTTAAAAGAAAATGAGTATGGAATTAGTAATTTGTTTCCCTTTATTCTCACAAAACCTATAATCAATGTTTTAAAACCATCTTTAGGAAGATATTTAGGAAGTTTTATATCTTTAAAATTGTATTTACCTTTCTTTGCTAATTTAAGTAGTCCGAAGAAAGATTTAAAAGATCCATCAACTTCTTTTAAAATCTGCTGTGCCATATTTGAATTTAGTATTTTATAGTTAGGGCTATTTTTTAGCAATTCGTAATTCTTTTGACAGTTTAGATATTTACCTTCACTAAAATAGTACTGTCTAATATTATAGATTGCCTCATTAGCTAAATTCTTAGCTATATGAGATAGCAGTTTTAAGTTTTTATAATCTTCTTTAGTCAATTGTTTTACTTGTTGCTTCATAGTCAAATACATTATAATCACCTCACTTTCTGCAAACATTTGTATAGGTATATTATAACATATTTAACAGAACATTTGTTCTTTTTAGTCATTTTATTAAAAATATTTTTGTAAAAGTTTTTTAGTTTTAAATTTTTAGAATCCCACAACATATGGGAGGTCTCGTTCATATAGGCTCGCTACTTCCTATACAGTTCTCTTATGAACTTCTTAATGTTTCCATTAAGCACAGACTATATCTTATCCCTCAGCACTACCTGTTAGGGCGAAACCACTTCCACTGCCAAAAGCTTGCAGTGTACTTCCCTCACGAGGAATAGTCGTTGAAGTTTCTCCTATTCGGAGCTTACCTGCTGATTATCGATTTTCAAGCACTTAGGATTTAACCTTATACCATCTAATTAATTTTTTCTGCTTTCGCCACATTCACACTTGAGCTTTTTTCATCTCTATGTTGTAGTTTAATTAGCTTTACGATTTTCCAGCAATTCAGTTTCTTAGTTGCGTAGGTTTACTACGTCTACATACAAGTTTCCCTATATGCTTACTATTCTAGCCAATTCATCTCACAACTAAAGTCACAAGTATTCTTGAACTAGTTTAATAAAGTCTTGACTCGAACTCTTTTGGATCATAAGTCTTATTTAGATTTGTTTCCATTTTCTAATCCTCCCTATAATATATTTTATTATCGATTTCCTTTTAAATATTTTAGTAAATTCTTACATTTTACCAAGATATACTAAAGGTTTATCTCGCATTTTTGTGTCGAAATAATATTTATTACTATTTCGCCTATAAAAAAGAGCCTTTCATCCTGTATAAGGACGAAAAGCTCGCGTTACCACCTTAATTCCGAGGAAAAATTCCTCGACTCTCTACAGAATATAACGGTTCCACCCGTCCAAACCTACTAAACTCAGCTTGGAAACTCCGAAGCTACCTTCTCCAGCTCTTACTCCTGAAAAACCTCTCAGCCAATGGATTTCTCTCTCTGATGGAAGTCACTGAATACTCCTCTTCTTCAACGTTTTTTATATAATTAATACTTTAATTATATACAGTTATCTTTACTTATGTCAAGGAAAAACAACTCAATTTCATTACATCATCAACACTTCTACAAATTTTTCAAGGGACATCGATTTTTCAACTTCTTCAGAAGAATTATATAAACTGCAGATTTGGGATAAGTGTAATGCGAAAAAAGGTGGTGTTTTTTATTTTTCTAGTGACATTCAGTTTTTATTTAATAATAGTTAAATCGCACTCGACACTTGGAGACGCCTACCTATTTCGCTCTTCAAATAGGCGTCGGAATCGTGGAGAGGAGATTTACTATTATTAAATAAATGAATGTCTCAGAAAAATTAAACACCACCTTTTCGCAGTTATATCTTAACCAAATCTTCCGTTTATATAATCTTCTGTTCTTTTATCCATTGGATTTTCAAATATTGATCTTGTATCGTTAAATTCTACAACTTCACCATTTAAGAAGAATGCAGTATCATCAGATATTCTGTTTGCCTGCTGCATATTGTGAGTAACTATTACTATAGTATACTTACATTTTAACTCTTCTATAAGCTCTTCAACCTTACCTGTAGATATTGGGTCAAGTGCAGAAGTAGGTTCGTCCATTAATATAACTTCTGGTTTCATAGCTATTGCTCTAGCTATACAAAGTCTCTGCTGCTGCCCACCTGATAAACCAAGTGCTGAGCTTTTTAATCTATCTTTTACTTCATCCCAGATAGCAGCTCCTTTTAAACTTTCTTCAACTATTTTGTCTAATTCTTTCTTATCTTTTATTCCCTGTATTTTAGGTCCGTAAGTTATATTATCATATATACTCATTGGGAATGGGTTTGGTTTCTGGAACACCATACCAACTTTTGTTCTTAATTCTATAACATTCTGTTTGTTTATATCTTCTCCGTCTAAATCTATTTCTCCGTAGATTTTTACGTTGTCTATTAAATCGTTCATTTTGTTTAAAGTTCTTATAAATGTAGATTTTCCACATCCTGAAGGCCCTATAAGTGCAGTAACTTTACCTTCTTTTATGTTCATATTTACGTCTTTTAATGCCTGTTTTTCACCGTAGTAAAGATCTAAATTTCTAACAGCTATTTTAGTCTTATTATATATTTCCATTTAAAATTTTCTCCTTAAATTCTATTCTAATTAATTCCCGTTTTGCTTTTGTTTACTGATTTTATGTTTTTATCTTAAATTTACTTTTTAAATTCCCGATTAATATCTTTAATAACTATTTTTTAATTAATATTTTGCTTTGCTAAGTCTCTTACCTGCAAATTTAGCTAATGTGTTAAGTGCTAACACTATAACTATAAGTATTATACCTATTGAAGATGCTGTTGCTATATCACCAGTTTCTTTTGTTAATAAGTATGAATGAACTGTAAGTGTTCTCGCACTACTCATTATTCCTGCTGGCATTTTTGCAACTGTACCTGCTGTAAGTAGTATCGCTGCTGATTCCCCAACAACACGACCTATTGAAAGTATAACCCCTGAGATTATACCAGGCATTGCACTAGGTACGATAACTTTGTATAAAGTCTGAAGCTTTGTAGCTCCAAGTGCAAATGACGCTTCTCTGTAGCTCTGAGGTACTGTTTTTAAAGCTTCTTCTGTAGTTCTTATTATTACTGGAAGAATTATTATCGCAACTGTTAAAGAACCTGATAATAATGAGTATCCCATTTTCATGAATGTTACGAAGAATATACCACCAAATAGTCCGTATATTATTGAAGGTATACCAGCTAAACTTTCTGTACAGAATCTTATAGCTGAAACAAGTCTACCCTGTTTTGCGTATTCCTGAAGATATATCGCTGCAAGTATCCCAATTGGTGCAGATACTAATATTGCAATTACTACTGTATAAACTGTTGCTAATATCATTGGGTAAACCCCACCATCACCTGATGCCTGATAATCGCTGAATATAAAGTTAAAGTTTATGTTTCCAAATCCTTTATAGAATATGTATCCTACTATTACGAATAACATCGCAACTGTTACAAATGCTGATCCGTATATCAATCCGTTTAATATATTGTCTTTTCTTTTTCTTGCTCCGTTCATCTATTATTTCACCGCTTTCTTAGTTAACTTATTAAGTACTACATTTAATATTAATATGAATGTGAATAGTACAACACCTGTTGCAAATAGCATTTCCTGATGAGTTCCGTATGCGTAACCCATTTCAAGAGCTATATTTGTTGTAAGTGGTCTAACACTGTCCATTATGCTTGTTGGCATTGCAGGAGAGTTACCAGCTACTAGTATTACCGCCATTGTTTCACCAAGTGCTCTACCTATACCTAAAACAACTGCAGCAAGTATTCCTGATTTTGCAGCTGGAAGAACAACTTTGAATATTGTTTCTATTCTTGAAGCTCCTAATGCATAAGAACCTTCTTTGTAAGCTGGGTCTACAGCTCTTATTGCTGTTTCTGATACTGAAACTATTGTTGGTAGCATCATTATTGAAAGTACAAGTATTACTGCAAGTAAACTCTGTCCTTTTGGAAGGTTGAATATATTCTGTATTCCTGGAACTATTACTGCAAGTCCGAATACCCCGTAAAGTACTGAAGGTATACCAGCTAGAAGCTCAACTGCTGCTGATATTTTTCCAGATATTTTAGCAGGTGCTATTTCTGCTATAAATATCGCTGTTAAGATACCTACTGTTGTACCGATTACTATTGATCCTGCTGTAGCAAATAATGAAGCAGCTATCATTGGCGCAACTCCGAATAAATCCGCTGATGGAACCCATTCGCTACCAGTTAAGAATGCTCCTAAAGAATATCCTTCTGCTAAGAATGGTTTTAACCCCATATAAAATACGAATCCTGTTATAACTACTAAGCTTGCTATAGATATTAGCGCACTTATTAAAAATACGTACTTCATAAATCTGTCAGCACTGTACTTCATATTTAAATTTTTTATTTTCTTTTCTCTTGTCCTAGAAGATCCCACTACTTCTGTGTTTGTTGTCATTTTCTTTCCTCCTAAATTTTTTATAAAATATTAATTATTGC
>URRU01000038.1 GCA_900550335.1 uncultured Clostridium sp.
TCCTGTTGTACTTCCGACTTTTTCATTATTTTCATCATATAGTTCGTATTCTTTGTCATCTACTAGGTATAATGTATAAAATTGATGTTTTTCATTATACGCAGTAAACTTTTTATCAATATGTATTTTTATAAAGCTTATATCACTATCTTCTTGATAGTCATTGAAAGTCTTTCTGACATCAGCATTCTTATCAATCATAGAAAGTTTATTTGCAACCCAAGGAAGAAGAGTTCCCTGTATAGAAATTGAAAGAATAACTATACAAAATACTAGGTTGAATAAATTGTACTTTGTTTCAACACCACTTAAAACAACGGAAATTGCAAAAACGATAGATGCAACTCCTCTAAGTCCAGACCAAGATACAAGTGCAATCTGTCTAGGTGATGATCTAAATGGAGCAAGAAGTACAGATGAAACTAGTGGTCTTGCAACTAATGTAAGAAATACCATTATCATCAATGAAGGTATCATAACTCTAGGTAAATCTACAGGTGTTACTAAAAGTCCAAGTAGGAAGAATATTATAACCTGTGCGACATCTGTTGAAACATCGAAAAAATGCACTAAATATTTCTTATGTATTAAAGTTGAGTTACCTAAAATTATTCCACATAAATAAACACTCAAATATCCATTTCCATTTAATGTATAAGGCAGTGAAAATGATAGAAGCATTACTGCGAATAAGAAGATAGTTACACTTTCTTGAGATTTAAAAAGACTAGTTTTAAATAAGTATATAGATAACTTAGCGACTAAAACACCAAATAATACTCCAAATAACATCTGCTGTACAAGTAGAGCTGGAATGGAAATGTCCTGTCCGAGCATAATTGCTATTAATGAAGTTGTAAGCATGTACGATATAGGGTCATTTGAACCAGATTCTATTTCTAAAAGTGAGTCAGTATTGTTTTTTAAGGCTAGATTTCTAGAGCGAAGTATATTAAATACTGATGCAGCATCTGTAGAAGATATTACAGATCCTATTAAAATACTCTCCAACCATGGTAGATGTAATATAAAATGAGAGAACAGTCCTACAGCTCCAGCAGTTCCAGCAACACCTACTGTCGAAAGTAACACAGATTGAGCTACAACTGGTTTGGCAGCTTTTAGATTTGTCCCAAATCCTCCATAAAACATTATGAAAATTAAACTGACTGAACAAATTATATTCACAAAGGAATAATTGTCAAAATTGATTTTGAAAAGACCATTCTCTCCAAAGCACATTCCAAGCAAGATGAATATAATAAGAGATGGTACAGGAAATTTTTCTAAAAAATCATTTAATAAGATTCTGATTATTATAATTACACTAACTAATAGTACGGCTTTTTCCATAGACAAACCTCCTTTAAGGTTCTTTGTATAATTAATGATAACACAAATCAGAATAATTTGAAAATAGAAAAATTTTCATCTTGACTATCTTTTAAATAATAGAGTATTTTCATATTTATTCCTAAGGAAATTATAATAATTTATATATTTTACTCAGTTTTATATTTTTTCTTTGTAAAAATTCCATTCTCATCACAATAAAATACAAGTGTTCCATTTTTATCTGTTCTATAAACCACAGAGCCATTTTCTCTAAATGTATCGAGAACACTTCTATGTGGGTGACCGTAGTCATTGTTGTATCCACAAGAGATTGCAACAAGACAGCTTCTGGTTTAACTCTTTCTACAAACTCTTTTGTTGATGAAGAAGAGCTTCCATGATGCCCTGCCTTTAAAAATTCTATATCTGGTAAATTACACGATGATAGTATCTCTGATTCGTTTTCTTTTTCAGCATCTCCAGTAAATAAAAACTCATAACCTTTGTAATTTAATAGAGATACAATTGAATTTAGATTATTTTTATCAGTAATTGTAGATGGAGATAAAATTTCCATAGTTGTTGAGCTATCTATTTTTAATACATCTCCTTTTGTTAGGTATTCTATTTTTAAGTTTTTATCTTTGCAACTATCCAAAAGATTGTAAAAAGCTTCGGAGTCTGTTTTTGCTTCTGGCATATAGAAATGAGATATTTTAAACTTATCTATAATATAGTCCATGCTTCCTATATGATCTGTGTCTGGATGTGTGGCAATTAAAACATCAATTTTTTTTACACCTCTTCTTTTTAAGTATGAGTAAACTGTATGTTCAGCATCTTCATCTCCTGCATCCATGAGAATACGTTTGTTCTCAGGTGTCTGTATGAATATACTATCTCCCTGACCGACATCAATTATATGTACAGAAAATAATTTTTCTTTTGTGCAACCGTTTACATAGATGACGAGTAAAAATAGTAAAAAAATTTTTATGAGTGATTTACTTTTCATTTTTGTACACCTCTGTTAAAATAAATGTTTGGGAAATATAATTTTAGGGTAAAATAAAAATTATAAAAAAATTAATAGTTATCTCATTTATATAATCGACTAATTATATTAGTTATAGACACAAAATGAGAAAAAATTTGAAAAATAAAAGAGATTATAATTTAGAAATATAAATGTATAAATATAAAATAAATGAAAAAAGATATGTTAAGGGGAAAAAAGGAGAGATTTTTTATGAGTAATATAGAATTTAAAAATTTAGATATAGAATCATTGGATAGGTTACAGCCATTCTTTGATATGACAGATTATGAAGCTTGTGATTATTGTTTTGCTACAATGTTTATGTGGCGGGATACTTACAAGACAAAATACCATATAGAAGATGATTTTGCGATAGTTTTTGGTGAATATGAAGGGGAAATATTCTCAGTACTACCACTAGCATCAAGAGAAAATGTTAAAAAAGCTATAGATTTTGCAATGGACTATTTTGAAGAAATAGAAAGCAAAGTTTATTTAAGAGGTATAAATAAGGAAATGGTGGACTACGTTCACAGTAATTACGGAGATAAATTTGAATATATAGAAGAAAGGGATTTATTTGACTACATATATGATGCTGAGTCTTTAAGAACATTAGCAGGTAGAAAAAATCAGAAGAAGAGAAATCATATAAACTACTTCTTAAAAGAATATGAAGGAAGATTTGAAAGTAGATTATTAGATATAGCTGATTTTGACGATTGTAGAGCTTTACTTGATAAATGGAAAGTTCAGAAAGAAGATTCTGATGCAGATGTTGATGATGGAGAATATGTAGCAATAGAGAAAATATTCAATAATTATGATAAACTAAGAGATAGGGTAAAAGTATTTGGAATATATGTTGATGGAGCTTTAGAAGCATTTAGTATAGGAGAAAAATTAAAACCTAATATGGCTCTTATACATATAGAAAAGGCGAATCCAGAGATAAGAGGTCTTTATCCATATATAAATCAGAAATTCTTAGTAGATGAATTCCCAGATGTTGAATTTGTAAACAGAGAAGAGGATTTAGGTATAGAAGGGCTTAGAAAGGCTAAACTTTCTTATCATCCTGTTAGATTTGCTGAAAAATATACAGTTAGAGAAAAATAAATTCAGTGTATAAATAGGAGGAGACCTATGAACGTTAGAATAGCGACTGATAAAGATTATGATCAGATTAGAAAAATATGGACTTACTGTTTCAATGAAGGTGAAGAAGTAGAAAATTGCTACTTTGACAATAAATATAGAGCTAAAAATACAGTAGTTGCTGAATTGGAGGGAGATGTAGTTGCATCAATTCACTTAAATCAGCACACTATAAAACTCGGCACTAAAGAAGAGAAAGTATCTTATGTTGTAGGTGTATCTACTTTACCAGAGGCTAGGGGCAAGGGAATGATGAAGTCTATGATGAATTTATCCTTTGAAGAGATGTACAACAGAGGACAAAATGTTTCTATACTTATGCCTATAGATTTTAGACTTTATAGAAGATTTGGCTTTGAAAACTGCTATGACATGATAGAACATAGAATAAATATAGAGGATTTATCGGCTTTTAGAATAGAAAGAGATTTTAAAAGAGCAAAGGAATCGGATATAGATACTCTTATAGATATTTATAATAAATCTAATAAAAGATTAAATGGATACACTGTAAGAGGTAAGCAGAGATACGAGAATATGTTTAAGGAAGTAGCAGCCGATGGAGGTCATATTTATATTTGCTCTGATGATAAAGGTGTATATGATGGATATGTTATTTATGCTATTAATGAGGGAAAATTCTTTGTGAGAGAAGTGTACTTTAGTAATACAAAGGCTTTAAGGTCTATTTTAGCATTTATTTATAACCACAACACACAGTGTGAAAAGGTCGTTATAATGGAAGATGTTAGAAATACGATAGGTAACACATTAAAGAATCCTAAGACTTCAGAATCGCTTTTAAACCCATTCATGATGGGAAGAGTTATAAATATGAATGGATGTTTTAAAAATATAGCTAGATATTTTGAAATTGATTATAATTACTCTGAAAAATTAGAGAATGTAGATGAAAATGTAGTAATAGCTATAAAAGATGATTATATAAATCAAAATACTTCAAATTATTGTCTAAAATTCAAAGATAATGTTTATAATTTTGAAGAATTAGAATATAATGAAGAAAATGCAGATTTAGTCTTAAATATAAATCAAATATCTCAATTAATATTTGGATATAAAGATATAGACGATATTTTGGATTTATATGATAAGGAAATGAAAGAAGAAAAGCTAGAAATATTAAGAAAAATATTTGTTAAAAAGAGAAATCACATAAATGAATACGATTAAAAAATAATATTATTAAAATTAAAATTGGATGTTGAGTATTTTACAACATCCAATTTTTTTATATATTTTAAGTATTTAGCAAGTTGCTGTGCTTACCTTTGATATGTTATATATTTTACTTCCTATTAGATATGCAGCTACAAGTTTGATTAAATCTGGAATTATAAATGGTATGACACACATTCCAAGAGTTGCTGTAAGTCCTATTGGTCCATTTGCAGCAGAGAATACCTTCATAAACCAAACTGTTCCAAGAGCATAACATGCAATAAGTCCTATTATTGCTGAAATTATAAATGAAATTTTATTTTTTCCAAAGAATTTTTCAAAAGCCCACATTATTAAAGAAGTAGCTAAAAATCCTACTATATATCCACCAGTTGGGCCTGTTAAAGCAGCTAGCCCACTTTTAAAACCAGCAAATACAGGTAAACCTATTGCACCTAATCCTAAATAGATTAACAATGATATTGTTCCGAGTTTTCCGCCTAAAACCGCTATTGCTAGATATACACCAAATGTTTGTAGTGTAAATGGTACTGCTGTTGGAATAGAGATCCAAGAGCATATTGCTATTATTACAGCACAAAGTGCTACATATACTAGTTCTTTTGTTTTCATAAATTTATACCTCTCTTATTTTTTCGATTTATGTTTACTAGAATAAATTAAATTTAAATAAATGTCAACTATAAAATAACAATAGGTTTACCTAATTATAAAGGTAAATCTATTGCTTTATTTTTAGTTTACTTTTATGTTGTAAATGATTACTTAATAAAATAATGCATTTATCTAAATGAATATAAAAAACAAAAAAGTTTTTGTATATAATTTCAAAAATTGTCAAATATAAAAGTAGATAGGAAAGTGAGGGATATTTAAATATGTATTTAAGAAGGAATTTATTAGATAAAATGAGAGTATTTTTTATAAGAAGGCCAACTATGATTTTATTCTTTTTTATATTGTTAATTTCTACTTTTTCTACTAGAGGAGAGATAGTTGACACTTTTGAATCTAACCAAATTATTAATATAAAATGGACAGTTATATCTGAATCAAAAAAAGATAGATACACTCAATACAGAATAGGTGATTGTTTGGTAAATGATTATTCCAATAATGTAAATCTAGAGGTTGGGGATATTGTAGAGATTAAAGGGAAGTCAAAGGCGCTTTCTGATATGAAGTTTGAAGATTTTAATTATGGAAGATACCTAAAAAGTACAGGAGTCGAGAGTTATTGCAACATGATAAATTGTAAAAAAGTCGGTATAAGTAAACCGTATAAATTAATTGGAATAATAAGAGAGTACATAAAAGATACTAATGCTTATCTTTATAAAGATAAGTCTGATTTTATAAATTCGATGCTTTTGGGAGAGAAGAATCTTATGAGTGATAAGGATAAAAGGATGTTTTCAAGAACAGGAGTGAGCCATATTATAGCTGTTTCTGGACTTCACGTTGGGATATTATGTACTTTGGTAGGTTTTGTGGGCAGAAGGATAAATATAGCTTTTAATATGGTTATTGTAAACATTGTTCTATTTATGTACTTTTACATAGCAGGAGGAAGCCCATCTATTGGAAGAGCTATTGTATCGTCTATTTTTTCTGATATATGCTTTATTGTTGACAGAAAAAGGGACGGAATTAGTACACTTGCCATAATTTCATCCTGTATGATTTTTTTAAATCCCTTTGTAATATACAATACAGGATTTCAACTTAGTTTCTTAGCTACATTTTCAATAGTTTACTTTTATCCAATTATAAATAAAAAAATAAAATTTTCTGCAGCATCGGTTACAATAGCAGCCAATATAATGACTTTACCAATAATTGTTTATAGCTTTGATGGAATTTCTATATTATCGGTTGTGAGTAATATTTTGGCTGTTCCATTTGTTGCATTTGTTGTGTATATAGATGTAGCGAGTATATTTTTATTTAAATTTTTACCTTTTATTGCAAGTATTGTCGCAGGATTAAATTCTGTAATTATATCCATAATTTATTTTATTCTAGAAAAAGTTGATGAAATATGGTTTTCATACATACAATTTACTCAATTAGACTTTAGTTTTCTCGTGATTTATTATATAATAATTAGTCTAGGTATAATTTATTATGAAATAAAAGTCGTAGAGGAGCAAAGAAATGGATTACAAGGATATTATCGGAGGAATGAAACAGAATAATTTTGAGAAAGTATATCTTTTCTATGGAAAAGAGTATTATCTTATAGAAAACTCAATAAAAATGTTAAAATCTGGCTTAAATGAGAGTATGCTTGATTTCAACTTTGATGTAATAGATGGTAAAGAAGTTCAATTAGATCAGCTTTTAAGCTCTATAGAGACATTTCCGTTTATGGATGATAGAAAAGTTGTAATAGTTAAGGACTTTGAACTTTTTGGCGGAAATAAGAAAAACTTTACTGATGCAGATGAAAAATATTTTGTAGAAAGACTAGATAATATACCTGATACAACTGTGCTGGCATTTATTGTTTATGGAGATATAGATAAGAGAAAGTCTATATATAAAAAAATAAACAAGGTTGGAACAGTTTGTGAATGTAAGAAATTAGATGGAATGGATCTTTTTAAATGGGTAAAAAGAGAATTCTCTAGACTTGATGTTAATATAGAAAACTCTACAGTTGCATATTTTATAGAGCAACTTGGATATAGAGATAAAAATAGCGATATGACCCTTACAGATGTAAAAAATGAGATATTTAAGATGGGGTCTTATGCTGGTGCAGGAAGTACACTAACAAATGAAATAGTAGATAAACTTTCTCCTAGAAAAGTAGAAAATAATGTATTTAGAATGATAGATAATATAGGTATGAAAAATGCATCTATTGCAATGAAAATTTTTAAGGATATGGTATTTGATGGAGAGCCTGTACTTAGAATAATGAGTTTAATATCGAGACAGTTTAGAATAATACTAAAAGTTAAAGATATGCAAAAGGAAAATATAAAATTTAAAGAAATTGCATCTACACTAGGACTTCAAGAATTTGTAGTAAAAAATGCAGCAAAACAGGGAGCGAATTTCTCTGATGAAAAATTAAGCGAAATAATGAACTACATCCTAGAAAGTGAATACAGAATAAAAAATGGACTAATTGGAGACGAAGCAGCTATAGAAATACTAATAGGAAAATACTGTAAATAAAGGGCAAAAGAGTAACTGCTCTATGCTCCAGGCTTCAGCGCCCCATAATTCTTGTAACACACTTCAAAGTATGGGGCGCTTGCAGAGTTGTCACAAAAGAGCAGTTACATCTCTTGCCCCATCAGTTTATTAACTTGATTTAAGATAGATTAATATGTAAATTTGCAATGAAAAAGGTAGTTTTGAATAAATATTAAAAAAATATTTGTTCAGAACTACCTTTTTATTATTATTTTCTAATTTATCGTTTTTGCAATCGCATTTATTAGCTTACTATTTTGGATACGAGCACAGATTGGTTTGCAACGACAATTCTGGAAGCGCCCCAGACATTAAAATGTTTTATATGATTAGATGGGGCGCTGAAGCCTGGAGTGCAAATAATTGTGCTCGTTCCAAAATAGGCTAAAAAGGCAATAAAAAAACCCCCTTTAGCGAACAGGGGGCTATATATGTCATATTAAACTGGTAATTAAGCGTTCATACCGTTTAATTTCTGAGCTAATTTAGCTACTTTTCTTGATGCAGCGTTTTTATGTATAGTTCCTTTAGAAGCTACCTGGTATATTCTTTTCTGTGCGTACTGGAATCTAGCTTTAGCTTCTTCAACGTTTCCTGCTGCAACTGCTTCATCAAATCTTCTTATAGCTGTTTTAACCTGAGATTTTCTTACTCTGTTTAAAGCAGTTTTCTTTTCTATAACACTTATTCTTTTTTTAGCTGATTTTATGTTTGCCATTCTATTCACCTCCCACAATAACTTTATTAAATAATCACTCATCGTCAACATATTAGATTTTAACAGAATTATAAATAAAAATCAAGGAAAAATATTTATTTATTTTTATATTTTTTATATCTTGATTTTGTTATAATTTCGGCCTGTTAAAATACAACTAATTATAGATTATACTAGCGTATTTATAAAAAATCAATTAAAAAATCAAATTCTAAAGAAAAATATTTTTCACTTGGTATTTTACAATGACTTTTTTTATTTACATAAGGCGTGAGATAAAGTAAAATAATAGGTATGATATAAAAGCGTAACTACGCTCATAAACGGAAAAAATGAATTTAGCGTAAAAAATCGCTTTGAAATAGAGAATAATTTTGAAAGGGAGGAAACTTAATTGTCAAGCAGACAGAGTAGAACAAGAAACTTTAGTATAATTGCGCATATAGACCACGGAAAATCTACTTTAGCCGATAGATTAATACAGACTACAGGTCTTGTAAGTGAAAGAGACATGAAATCTCAGCTTCTTGATAACATGGATCTTGAAAGAGAAAGAGGAATAACAATAAAATTACAGAATGTTAGACTTAAATATAAGGCTAAAGATGGAGAAGAGTATTATCTTCATTTAATAGATACTCCAGGACACGTCGATTTCAACTACGAGGTATCTAGAAGTTTAGCAGCTTGTGAAGGAGCTCTTTTAGTTGTAGATGCTGCTCAGGGTGTTGAAGCTCAGACATTAGCAAATGTGTATCTAGCTTTAGATCAGGATTTAGAAATACTTCCTGTTATAAATAAGATAGATTTACCAAGTGCTAGACCAGACGAGGTAAAAGCGGAAATAGAAGACTATATAGGATTAGATGCATCAGATGCTCCACTTATATCAGCTAAGAACGGAATAAATATAGAAGATGTCTTAGAAGGAATAGTAAAACATGTACCAGCTCCAGAGGGAGACTCTGAAGCTCCTTTAAAAGCTTTAATATTCGACTCATACTATGATGCATACAAAGGTGTTATAGCTTATGTAAGAGTATTTGAAGGTACTGTTAAAAAAGGTATGACAATCGAAATGATGAATACTAAGAAGAAATTCGAGGTAACTGAAGTCGGTGTTATGGCTCCTAACCCAACAGAACTTCCTGAATTAGCAGCAGGAGATGTTGGTTATATAGCAGCTAGTATAAAAGATATAAGAAGTTGTCGTGTTGGGGACACAATAACTGATGCAGATAACATGACAGCAGAAGCTTTACCAGGATACAAAAAAGCAACGCCAATGGTTTACTGTGGTATTTATCCAGGTGAAGGGGAAAAATACGAAAATGTAAGAGATGCACTTGAAAAATTACAGGTAAATGATGCAGCTTTAGAATTTGAAGCTGAAACATCTGCAGCTCTAGGATTTGGATTTAGATGTGGATTCCTTGGATTATTACACATGGAAATAATGCAGGAAAGATTAGAAAGAGAATTTGACCTTAACATAGTAACAACAGCTCCATCTGTTATATATAGAGTAACAAAAACTGACGGAGAAGTTGTTATGATACAGAACCCAGCAAACCTACCTGAACCTGGCGAAATACAGATGATAGAAGAACCTATCGTTAAAGGTGATATAATAGTTCCAAAAGACTTTGTAGGGGCTGTTATGGAGCTTTGTCAGGAAAGAAGAGGAACTATGCACAATATGGAATATATTGATGACAGAAGGGTTATGCTTCACTACGACCTACCTCTAAATGAAGTTATATATGACTTCTTTGATGCACTAAAATCAAGAACTAGAGGATATGGATCACTAGATTATGAAATGAAGGGATATGTACCTTCTAAGCTTGTTAAACTTGATATACTTATCAATAAAGAACAGGTCGATGCACTTAGCTTCATAATCCACGAAACAAAGGCATTTGTAAGAGGAAAAGCTATGTGTGAAAAACTTAAAAATGAAATACCTAGACATCAGTTTGCAGTTCCTATTCAGGCAGCTGTTGGAAATAAGGTAATAGCTAGGGAAACAATAAGTGCTTTAAGAAAAGACGTTCTTGCAAAATGTTATGGTGGGGATATATCACGTAAGAGAAAACTTCTTGAAAAACAGAAAGAAGGTAAGAAAAGAATGCGTCAGATTGGTAGCGTAGAGGTGCCACAGAAAGCATTCATGTCAGTTCTTAAACTTGACGACTAATAAAATAGAATAAAAAAATAATTTGGCTGTTGCATTTAATTTGTGTAACAGCCTTTTTAGAAGATAGGAGTGATTTTTTTGATAAAATTACCAGAGACTACAGCCTATATAATAGAAAGAATAGAAAAAAATGGATTTGAAGCATTTGCAGTAGGTGGATGTATAAGAGATAGCTTACTAGGAAGAGTGCCTAATGATTGGGATATAACGACTTCTGCAAAACCAGAGGATATAATGAATATATTTGAAAACACTGTAGAAACAGGTATAGAGCATGGAACTGTAACTGTAGTTATAGATAAAGAGCCTTATGAGGTTACTACATATAGAATAGATGGAGATTATACAGATGGAAGGCACCCAGATAGTGTAGAATTTACAGAAAATATAGAAGAAGATTTATCGAGAAGAGATTTTACAATAAATGCTATGGCATATAATAATTCTACTGGACTTGTTGATGTATTTGGAGGAAGAGAGGATTTAGAAAATAGAGTAATAAGATGTGTAGGAAATCCTAAAAAAAGATTTGAAGAGGATGCTCTTAGAATGATGAGAGGAATTAGATTCTCTGCACAACTTGGATTTTCAATTGATAAGGATACATTTAAGGCGATTGAGGAAATGGCAGATTCAATATCAGCGGTATCTATTGAAAGGATAAATGTAGAATTTACAAAGACTTTAATGTCGGATGCTAAAAAAATAATGATTTATCATGAAACTGGTATATTAAAGAATGTACTTCCAGAGTTGTATACAATAGAAAAGGAAAATCTAAGAAAAGATTTTTCTATTGAAAAATCTATAAAAATGGGGATAGAGTGTGCAAATTTATGTAAAAAAGATTTAGCTTGTAGATTGGCTGGATTTTTTGTATATATAAATGAGGCTATAGGAATTGAAAATACTAAAAAAATATTGAAAAAGATGAGATATGATAATAAAACAATTTCTAAGACTTGCGAGCTTTTAAAATACAGTATGAGAAACATTTCAAATAATAAGGAAGATTTGAAATACTTACTTATGAAACTAGACAGTGTAGAGCTGTTAGAAGATTTAATAGATTTAAAAGCAGCTGAGGTGGATACTTACTTAGAAACACAGAAAAAAATATTTGAAGATGAATCTACAAAAAACGATGAATCAGATAAAGTTGGATTAGAAGTGTTAGAAGCATTTACTGTAGAATCTTTAATAGTATTAAATAATGTAGAAAACACTTTAAAAGAAATAGTAGATAATAAAGAATGTTTTAGAGTTAAGGATTTAGATATAAATGGAAAAGATTTAATAGCAGCCGGGGTAAAGCCAGGAAAAGAAATTGGAGAAATGTTAAATAAAATTTTGAAAGAAGTAATAAAAAATCCAGACATAAATAAGAAAGAAAAATTATTAGAAATAATAAAATAGATTTAATAGG
>URRU01000039.1 GCA_900550335.1 uncultured Clostridium sp.
CTAAAGATGTTGCAGTTAGTGCATCTATTAATTCTGATTTATTTTTCTGTCCATCTTTTGATATTACTATCTGTTTTAATCCACTTGGAGCAAATCTATTTATTATTTCAGCATTAGTATTCTGTCTGTTTGATCCAGCTATTCTATCTACCGCTATTTTTTCAGATTTTAAAGTTTCTTCAGTAGCTTTTGATACTACTGTTTCTCCACCTACTATTGTAGCTGATTTTCCATTTGAAACTTTATATCCATTTAGATACTCTATAGTTTCTTCTGATATTCCTCTAGTAGATTCTACTATTATTGGCTGTCTTTTCTTAGCAGCTACTGATGCTATTGACATAGCATCTGCTTCACCATTTGCACCTACTACAAATGCATTTTCAACATATTCACCATTTTCTTTTTCTATTAATTTAGCAACTTCTAGTGAAGTTTCTTCTCTGTTAGATCCACCAGCTCTTACTACTCTTAAGCCTAAGTCTTTTAATTCTCTTTCTAATGAAGGTGATATTACAGCTTCTCCACCTACTAAGTAAACAGTTACTTTATCTAGGTTTCCTACTTTCTGTGCAGCTATTAATTCTCTCATATATTCTTTAGTTGCTTTTGGTAAAGAATTTGATTCAGTTAATAGTATTGGAGCTACTTTATCATTATCTCCCCACCAATTACCATTATCATCAAGATTTATTACAGAAGCTGCTAGAGGCGCTGCTGCTAATCCATCTACTAATGCATTTCCATTTACTAATACTATATTTCCATTTGTTGCAACATCTTTTATAGATGCATTTTCTTTTGCAACTTTTACAGCAGTTTCATATCTGTTATCTCCTGCTAATACTTCTACCTGAGCTTTTGCATCTACCATCCATTTTCTGAATAATGTTAACTGAGCCTGGTTATTAGTTGTTATTTTTACAACTTTTTTAACTTTTTTATTTGTTGTAGCATTCTGGTCATAGAAGTTTATAGCTAAAGTATATAATCCATTAGCTGAACTATCTATCTGACCTACTGAGTATGTATATCCATCAGTTGAATCTGATTTACATAATTTAGCTCCATCTAATATTTCCTGACCTTTTTCTGTTAAAAGAAGACCATCATATAATTCTGATAGTTTGAAGTTTATAACTTCATCAGCATTAGTTATAGTTATATTTGCTAATATTTCAGATTTAATTTTATCATCTTTTGATGTAATTGTTTTTTCAAATGCTTTGAAACCTACTAAGTTACTCCAATCAGATTCCCAAGTTCCATTTATTAAATTACCATCTTCATCTATTGGTTTAGTAAAGTCTACAGCTTTATCTCCTTCTTTAAATGTTAAAGTAACTAACTTATCTTCAGCTTCAGCTTTTCTTGTTACAACAGTTAAAGTTTTTTCTTTTTCTGAATAATCCATGCTTTTTATAGCTGGATATGAATTTATATTATATGCTAATGCATATCCTTTTAATTCATCTGCAGTAAAAGTTCTGTCTGTTAGTACATCTTCTAATGCATAAGCATAGTATTTACCATTTTTTTCTGCAAATCCTCTACTATAAACACTTATAGTTTCACCGTTATCAGCTGATTTAATAGCTTCTTCTAAAGCTTTTATACCTGCTTCTGTAACATCATGATAATAAGTTCCGTCAACTTTAACCTCATATACAGATTCTCCGGCATAAGTTTTATTTGCTGCTATATTTGCATATACTTTTGATGTTAATAAGTTTCTTAAATCTCTTATTAATATTCCCTTGTTAGCCCCATTCACTTCATATGATGGAGTTGCTGCAAGAACTGGTGCTACACTACTTGCTAGCATTGCTCCTGCCATTACTACTGATAATCTTTTCTTATTCATTATCTTTTTACCTCCGTTTTCCTTTTTTATTCGTTACATCTCTTTTTTTCTCTATTCTCTTGCTCTTTCGACGCAATTCTTTATTCTTCCACAGTTTTATTGTACTACATTTTCTATGTGGGTGCAATAGTTTTTTGAAGTAAAAGTTACATTTTCTTAACCTTTTTCATATTGACTTTTGCATTTTCCTCGCATATCCGATGTAATATCTTGTATTATACTGTAAACCTTACTAACTGTAAACCCCCTTTTTTAAATTCGTGGACTTTTTACCCCTTTTGCGTTATAATTATATATGGGAAATTTAGATATTTCTAACATCTCTTTTTCCACATTTCTTCCACAGAAAAACAGGTACGGATTTTTCCGTATCTGTTTTTTTTATTGATTTTCTGCCATTTCCAATGACAGAAACACTTTTTCTCGCCCCGCTCGAAAAAGAACCTAAAGCTCACGCTTTAGGTTTATTTTTTTGCAAACTTAGTATTATTCTTTTTTTTATTTTTTTGTAATTTTTTTGTTACTATTCTTTACATTTTTTAAATTTCTTGTAACTTTTTTGTAACTTATATCAAATTTATACCTGTTTTTTACTATTTTTTCATTTCAAATTTCAACACGTTTCAAATTCTGTAACAAAATAAAATTTTCAAAACCTAACGGCAAAAAATTTTACTATCATCTATTCATCTAAGCATCTAAAAATAAACTAAAAGATTTACATATACAAAAAAGTCTACACTCCAATAAAACCAACTCTTTTCTACATACAAAAAAGGTTGTTGCATACCGCAACAACCTTTTTAAAACGATTCTTCACTATACTATTTTAAAAATTACTCTTTATTATTTTAAAAAACATTCTTAATAATTCTTTATTATTCTTCTGTTTTTTCTTCTTCATTTAATATCCATTCACCATTTTCGTCCTGCTCAGCATCTATACCTAACTGTTCTAATACTTTAGCATACTCTTCATCACTTAGAGAGTTTAGGTATTCTGATAATGCTTCTATCTGAGCCTCATCTGGTTCAACAGCTCTTTCGTACTGTTCAACATCGTCCTGGCTTATTGTTTCTATATTGTCCATATCTATTTCTTTCTGTCCTAGAGCTTCTCTAGCAAATCCGAATAGATATTTTAAAGTATCTTTTCTTATATTCATGTTCATTTCGTCGTACATTCTACCAGCTTCAACTGTGTACTCTTTAACTGGGTCCTTCTGTGCAGATGCTTGAAGTCCTATACCCTGTCTCATCTGATCCATTAAATCTATATGGTATGTCCAGTAGCTATCAACTACAGTAAGTAGTGTTTCTCTTTCTTCAGCTTTTACCATATCTTCGCCTAGCATTATCTTTTTAAGGTTGTAGATATTTTCTACTATTGCATAAGTCTGGTTAGCTATAGCTTCTGGAGATAATTCTGACCATCCTGGTATTATTAATGTGTTGTATGGTACGAATTCATTGTATAAATGAGCTACGTATTTAACGAAGTCTCGACTTTTTCCTCTTAGATATGTTTCTGTAGCGTATATTATTCTTTCTTTTATCATTTCCTGAATTTCTTCAGATATGTCCGCATTATTAAGTACTTTATCTCTTTCTGCATATACAACTTTTCTCTGTTCGTTTATAACATCATCGTATTCAAGTACCTGTTTTCTTGTCTGGAAGTTTTTACCTTCTATTGTTTTCTGTGCTTTTTCTACAGTTTTAGTAAGCTGTTTACTTTCCATACCACCAAATTCGTCTGGAGTTATTTTTTTAGAAAGTTTTTCTATAGTTTTACCACCGTAAAGTTTGATTATTTCATCTTCTACACTGACGAAGAATCTTGATTTACCTGGGTCTCCCTGACGTCCAGAACGACCTCTAAGCTGGTTGTCTATACGTCTTGATTCATGTCTTTCAGTACCTATTACGTAAAGTCCGCCTACTTCTCTTACTTTTTTAGCTTCTTCAGAATCTCCTGCACCAAGTTTTATATCTGTACCTCTACCTGCCATATTAGTTGCTATTGTTATAGCTCCTAATTTACCAGCTTCAGCAACTATGTCTGCTTCTTCTTTATCCTGTTTAGCATTCAATACTTTGTGCTGTATTCCCTGTTTTTTAAGTAATTCTGATAATTCTTCAGATTTTTCAACAGATACAGTACCTACTAGTATTGGCTGTCCTGTTACATGTGCTTCTTTTATTTCTTCAACAACTGCTGCATATTTCTGTTTTTCTGTTTTGTATATTCTATCGTGTAAGTCTGCTCTTAGTACTGGTTTGTTTGTAGGTATCTGAACAACGTTCATGTGGTATATTGATTCAAATTCCTGTTCTTCTGTTTTAGCAGTACCTGTCATTCCTGATAGTTTTTCATATAGTCTGAAGAAGTTCTGGAATGTTACAGTTGCCATTGTTCTTGATTCACCTTTTATTTCAACGCCTTCTTTAGCTTCAACAGCTTCATGAAGTCCATCTGTGAATCTTCTTCCCTGCATTACCCTTCCTGTAAATTCGTCGACTATTAGTATTTCTCCATCTCTTACAACGTATTCTACGTCTAAGTCCATCATTTTGTGTGCTCTAAGAGCCTGATTTATAGCATGGAATATTTCCATATTTTCTATATGAGTTATATTTTCTATTCCATAGAATTTTTCTGCTTTTTTGATACCTGCTTCTGTGAAAGCTACTGTGTTTTCTTTTTTATCTTTTTCGTAGTCTTCTTCTTTTATTGTTTTTAAGAATGCATTAGCAACTTTGTATATTTCTGTTCCTTCTGCTCCCTGACCTGCTATTATAAGTGGTGTTCTAGCTTCATCTATTAATATAGAGTCGACCTCATCGACTATAGCAAATTTAAGTTTTTTCTGAACTTTTTCTTCATTGCTTTTAGCCATGTTATCTCTTAAGTAGTCGAAACCAAATTCGTTGTTTGTTCCGTATATTATGTCAGCTTCGTACTGAGCTTTTCTTTCTTCGTGAGTCTGATCAGCTATTATAACCCCTGTTGTTAATCCTAAGAAGTTGTATACCTGTCCCATTTCTTCAAGGTCACGCTGTGCAAGGTAGTCGTTGACAGTTACAACGTGTACCCCTTCTCCAGTAAGACCATTTAAGTAAACTGGTGCTACGGCAACTAATGTTTTCCCTTCCCCAGTTTTCATTTCAGCTATTTTTCCCTGATGAAGAACTACTCCACCTATTAGCTGCACTCTGTACTGTCTCATTCCAAGTACTCTCCAAGAAGCCTCTCTTGCAACAGCAAATGCTTCAACTAATATATCGTCTAAAGTTTCTCCATTAGCTAATCTTTCTTTAAATATGTTTGTCATATTTTTAAGTTCATCATCGCTCATAGCTTTGAATCTATCTTCTTCTGCATCTATCTTATCTACTATGGCATTTATCTTTTTTATTTCAGCCTCATCAGACTTACTAAGTATTCTGTCTAAAAGTGACATTTAGAATTTCCCCCTTTTATATCTAATTAGATTTTTATCTTATTTATTACATCTTTTAATAATCTTTGTCGAGTCTTCCACACTGTACGTTCACTCTTTATATTAGTTTAAAACGTACTATTTCTATTATATTATAATTGATGATTTATGTATATAGTCAAAGAAAAATAATTGTGCATTTAATATCTATTTTTCTTATTTTTACTTTATTTTTATAGCTTTTTCATTGTGTTTATATTCTTACCTTATTGTATTAATTTATTTTTACGATTGATAAAATGATGTCATTACGTTATAATTAGACTTACTTGAAATTTTGTTACATTCAAGTGAATTCTTCCACACGTTTCCTTAGGGAAACAAAAAAGGACAAGATTCTAACTGCTATCCTAATGGATTTACAGTTATCAATCTTGTCCTTCTTTTTTTATTTAATTTTATTAATGTATTTTCTTCTTATTCTTAGAGTAGCTCATACATTCTTTTACGTATCTTCTTACTGTAGATAAGCTTAGTCCACAGTAAACAGCTGTTTTTGAATAATCTGCACCTGTTTCCAAAAATACTTTGTAAACATATCTTTTTCTTTTCTTCTCTATTATATTTTCGTATTTTGGTAAATACAGGTTCCGTCCTCCACAAAATGCCACCATTATTCGATATGCATCTATGCCAACTGTTTCAGCAACCATTCTGTATTTAGGCTCTATATCATCCAAATCAAATTCTAGTTCTGACATAGCCTTTCTGTGTTTCCTCTTTTCAGCCTCAAATTTTTCTATCTCCTTTTTGTTTCCATCTGCTTCCAATTTCTTTTTCTCATCCTCGTTTTTATCATCCCCTGCTGATTTTTCTGCTGAAGCTTCTTTTTGAGAATTATCTTTTTCTAGATTATCCTCTGACTCTAAATCAGCTTCTGAAGTTTGTTCATCATCTTCCAATGTCAAAACTTCCTTCTTATTTGCTTTTCCCTTGAGCATAATTGATCCTCCTAGTTAATATAAATTTTTTCTTTTCCCTATTTCTAGTTTATTTAACTTATACTGTCAAAGTTTTTATCCACCCTTCCAGGGCCCCTAAAATTTAGAAGGGTGAATAATTTTATTCATGATAAATAATCACTGAATAATTTAATTAATATCTATTTTTTTAACTATATATTAAAATTTCCTTTGACATATATATAATATTACATTTTTATAAAAAATAAAATAGATTTGACACGAAATGCATTTTTTTGCACCGAAAGTGCCTTTTTTTGACACGAAACTTCATTTTAAATCATGAAATAAATTTTAATCTACATCTTTTGTAAAAATGATTCTATTATTTTAGATAATCCATTTATGCTATCAGATAATGTACTTACCTTCGTTTCGATTCTTATTAAAAGGAAAATTGACACTGCTATAGGAAATCCTACATTTGCAATTAAGTTCCGTAATTCATTTTCCATATTGCTTCACCTCAGCTGCTTTTATACAACTAAATCGTGTACTGTTTCATCTGTTGTGATTATTTTAGCCTCTGCAGTTGCAACTATGTCTGCTCCTTTAACTGCAAATATGTTTTTCTGGACTATTAGATCCATTGCATTTTTTATTTCCTGTTCTTCTATTGCTTCCTTAGGTTTATCTAAAGATATTATTAATGTTTTTCCGTTATCTGTTTTAAATTTCATTGCAAGTCTTTTTCTTATCATATTTATATTCTCCTTATTTTTAGTTTTAATGTTTTTGATTTACATTTTTTAATGCTTTTTAATGTTATTAAATATGCTTTCAATATTTTTTATAACTTTTGATAATTTTGTTTTTATTTGTTTTAATTGTTTGAGTTTGGTTAATTGTTTTGAGTTATATGTTTTGTTATATTTTTTATTTTGCTAGTAATTAGCTTTTTTAATTTTATAGACTTTCTTCATAATCTGTGTCGTCTATTTTTGCTATTTTGTCTGCTGGTACTTCAAGCAATCCTGATAATGCCTTCCCTACTGCATGAACATCTTCCATCTTTGCATCTGCTTTTAGATTTTTGATGTTTTTAAATTTATACTTCATTTCACCTCCTTCTAACTTTCCGTTCTCGAATTTAAGTCTTAGTATTGATGGGTTTTTTCTTTCTGTAACTGCCATTTTAGTTACCTCCTTATATATTTTATTCAGGCTTTTCCCTTGCCTGTGACTATAGTATAGGATTTTAAAAGGTTTAATTCTAACACCAACTGAAACTTTCTTCTGAAACAAAAACTTTTAAAATTAAAAGCTTTATAAAACGAAAAAAGACTATTGCAGTTATTAAAATGTAATTTATATAAGTATCATTTGTACTTTATATAAGTTTAATTTTATAATTGCAATAGTCTTTTAATTTATAATCTTTTTTATGGGTTTAAGAAGTCGGTATAGAATCCGTACACACCGCTCTTTCTTAATTTGTCCACTGTTTTTTTATTGTTGTATGTGTTCATATACAATTTAATTCCCTTCGCATTACACTTGTCTACTAAAGATTTTGTGTAAAGTTTTGAGTCTATTGTAAGAACTTTTATTCCGTTAAATGCACATAAATTAGTTATCCTATCTTCATTTACCTTGTTCATTGTGTAGCAGGTAAATAGCATCGAGTCAAAATCATGTACATTTAAAATCCGTTTGTATGTAGAATCATTGTACGCCTGAGGAATTATCCTAGAAAGCACATCTCCACTGGATTCTTGTACTATTTTTTCGTATACCTTTCTTATAGTCGCATCTTTTGTAGATTTTGAATCTATTATAAGGTACATGTCCCTATGCTCTGACATATAATTTACTATGTCCTTAAAAGACATTGTGTTATATTTTCCATAAGGCTTTAATTTTTTAAATTCGCTAAGTGTAGGCCTTTTGCTACTGTATTTTGTAGGTATTTTCATATCTTTTAGGTTGTCTTTGCTAAACGAATGCCATGCTATTAATTCATCATCACTAGATAAGTTTATATCTACCTCAAATACTCTAAACCCTTTTTTATAATTGTACTCCATAGCCTGTCTTGAATTTGTGTAGTCTTTTCCGTCTATTCCACCCATTGCATGTGCTATGTATCTGTGTTTTGTCCAATCGTAATTAAATCTATCAATTCCGCCTGAATATCCAACAGCCCTTGCTATAGAGTTTTCTGGGATATTTCCTAGAGCAATTATTTCCCTTGCACCGCTTAAAACTGTAGGATTTGTGTTGTAGTTTATCAATACAAGTGGCTTACTTGTACAAAGTGAACATGCAACAGATGCAATTGTATAATCGTTTTTGTCTACTATATAAAAATCTTTTGGATTTGAGTAGAATCTATCTATTATTAATTTATTTGTGGCATATCTATCAACTCCACCGATTCTTTCAGAATCTTTTAAGCTATTTTGCACAGAGCTATTTACAACAGAAGTCCCACCTATTATGTATCTTTTTGCTGCACTATCTGCAATTTCTTTTAAGTCATTATCAATAGATTTTCCATTTGTAAGAAGAATTGGAGCTTTTTCTCTATAAGCTACTGGCGATGCAGATACTATATCTGCATCTCCTCTCACTCCATTTGCAAGAAATACCTTGTCTACACTTCCATTTCCAATCACTTCTTTTGCAACTTGGTAAGATGTTTCGTATCTATTTTTTCCTCCTAGCCTAGTTACATTTTTTCCTTTGCTCTTTAAATTTTCTTCTATTGATTTAGATACTGCCTTTTCACTACCTATTATATAGATATTATTTGCAGCATTTAATCGATTTTGAGTTTCTTCTGGAATTTTGTTTGCAGATGTAAGAAGTATTACACCATTTTTCGCACCTGCAAGGGCTGCTGCACTCAGTCCATCAGCTACTGTATTGTCCATATTTACCAATATAATAGAAGAATAGCTTCTCATATCAGATATTTTAGCTGCTGTTTCATAGTTATTTTTCCCTTTAATTCGTTCCAGTGTGTTTAGCGCACTAGTTGGAGTAACAACAGATAAAACCATCATCGCCGACAAAACTATTGTCGTTATCTTTTTTCTTATCATATTTTCCCCCTATGTATGCTATTTTTGTTAATCTTCTTTTATTCTATATTCATTTGTACTACTTAGAGCCACATCATTTTCTCCTAATTGTTTCACGTCTACCTCATCCCCAGGTTTTACACTTCCTCTTTCAATCTTAGCAGTTACTCTTCCTGGTTTTACAAAAGTAGTCTCTAATTTTTTGCCATTTAAGAATATATAGCTGGATTCAGTAAAGTTTTCTCCATCCACAGCTAGTGTACTTCCCTGAATTTTTACATCTTTTATCTTAATTTCGTCAATTCCCATTTTTAGTGTATTTTCTTTCTGTTTTTCACTATCTTTTAGGTAATATTTCTTGCCGAATAGTATATCGTACTGTACTAATTCATTCTTTTTCTTAAAATCTTTGTCATCTTTCATATATGCATGGAATTTTTCAATAGGTCCATACTTAACTCCAGCATATCTTAATGTATTTTCTCCTATTTGATAAGACTCTTTTATTGCATTTTCTTCTTTAGGAATTTTGTATGTAGAGAAGTATGCATAAGGAGATACATATTTTTCTAAAATTTCATGTTCTCCATATAAGTAGTTTAGCTTAGGCATATGATCTCCATAGTAAAGTACTATTGTATCCTCGCCTGTCTGTTTCTTTCTCTCAACTAACATATCATCAAGCTGCTTAACAAATTCATCCATTTCTCTTATCTGCTCGCAGTAGTAGTATATCTGATTTTTAAATTCCTTAGGTATATATCCACTTACTTTGCAAGGATATGTTTTGTCCAATATCTTTGTTGGATAATTTGAATGACCTTGAACAGATATTGTAGTTACAAAATCCTTTTGCTTTGTAGAATCCATAGCTTTTTTTATGTATTCAGTAAGTATATAGTCTTTTGGCCATTTTAATGGTGTGTATTCTAACCCATTCATATATTCAACAGATGTATACGTATCAAATCCAAGATTTTTATATCCTTTATCTCTATTATAGAAATTCCCCTTGAAATTGTGTATTGCCTGTACTCCAAATCCCTGTTTTTTCAATGTTGTAGCAAGTGAGTTTGATGGTTTTTCCTTTACTATTGATGTATAAGGAATTTCTCCTTCAAGAAGGTAGTCAAAATTGCTTCCTGTAAGCATTTCAAATTCTGTTCTTGCAGTTCCTCCACCAGTTGTAGGCACATTCATATACCCACTTGTATTTTCTTTCATTAATTTTCTAAAGTTTGGTATTGGATCCATTCCAAAATGAACTTTTGGTATTATTGTAGGGTCCATAAATCCTTCAAGTTGGACAATTAATATATTTGGCGCATCTTTTTCACTCTTGATTGCTCTCTTATCCGCCTTTTCCTTTGCATCCACTTCAGCTCTAATTTTTTCAATAGCTTCTTTACTATATCCTTCTGGCTCTTCTCTCAAATATCCAAAATATGAATCAATTAAAGAATATAAAAATCCTTTTGATTCATAAGATTCCTGTATATTCCAAGGAACATCTTCAAGATATCCAGAATGCATAAACTTCATAGTTGCTCCAGTAAATACAAACACAACTATAAGCCAAGCAGATATACCTGCTATTCCATTAAATCTTTTCTTATCTCTATCAAGTCTCCAAACAAATATAAATCCTGCTACAAAGACCGCAATCACTATTATCGCTATAATTATCATCTTTAAGTCAATAAATTTTTCGGCTATACTAAGCCCATCACCTAAAGAAAATAAATCCATAAATGCTATAGGCATTCCTCTAAATTCTAAAATCACTCTATTTATAATACCTATAGCCAATAAAATAAACGATGTTACACATAGTGATGCTTTTTTATGCTTGAATAGGAACATAATCCCATTTATTGCAAATATTAAAAGTATATTTAAAAAGAATGCAACTGTATGCTCAGTAAAAAACTCTCCCATAGTTGAAAGAGTGCCTCTAGATAGCCACTCTATAACAAAGAAAAGTATTAATGATGTTACAGACCACATCGCAACTTCTTTTAAAGTTTCTTTATTCACAAAAAAGCTAAATCTACTTTTTTTATCATTTACTATATTTCTATAATTTTTTTTATTATCCATCAATACACCACCTTGTCATAAATATTGACATCATATAAATATCAACATTATATGTCAACATCTATATATATTAATATCTCAAGATTTTAATATTTTAAAGTGTCAATATTTTATTGCATTGTTAAATTTTTGTAACTTTTAAACACAAGTATATCACAGCTTCCTTACTTTGTCCTTAACATTTAAAAATATTTCATACTTTTATCATAAATCCTTTAACTTTTTCTTTAAAATACCATGATTTTCTTAATTTTTTTTATTCATTCACAAATAATTTTTTAATCAAAAAAAAGCCTTAAAATAAAATTTTTATGACTACATATAAAAAAAGACCCACCAGTAAAACTGAGGGGCTTCTACATACAGGAAAGAGTTAGCTTCATACAAAATAGACGAGCTACATGCAAAGAGATGTAATCTATATACAAAAAAACGGATAGCCTAGGCTATCCGCATTTTTATTAAAATTTTATTATCTTTCGCATTCCTGGTTAGCAACTGTACAAGATGTTTTGCATGCTGACTGACAAGAAGTCTGGCATTCA
>URRU01000040.1 GCA_900550335.1 uncultured Clostridium sp.
TGTATTTAATATATATTTAAATATGTCAAATATTAAATTTTGGAGGGTAGTTATGAGAAAAAGATTTATTAGCTTATTGATGTGTGGAGTTATGTCAATATTAGCGCTAACAGGATGTAGTGGAGGAGAAGAAAAGAAATCAGAGGAAGCAAAACAAGAAGAAAAAGTAATAACTGTTGGATGTAATGGAACAACTATAGGTTGGGCTTCTCAGGGAGAAGACGGTAAAGTAGAAGGATATGATTATGATGTTTGGCAAGAAATAGGAAAGAGAATAGGTTATAAAATAGACTATCAGGTTATGGAGTGGAATACTTTATGGAGTAAGGTAGATCAGGGAAGATTAGATACGGTAGGTAATCAGGTAACTCGTTCGGCTGAAAGAGAAGAAAAATATTATTTATCAGAACCATATGCATACAATGTTTATTGTTTATTATCTGCTAAAAATAATAAAGAACTACAGAGTATGGATGATTTAAAATCAGGAATGAAAATAGCATGCCAGACTAATTCAAGTGATGAGGATATAGTTGATAGTGTAAATAAAACATATAATATAGAACTTGAAAAAACTTATTATGATGGTATGGGAATACAAGACCTTGCATTAGGAAGATGTGATTTATGGCCAAGAGCTGAAACATCTTGTGAAATAACAGTTAAAGAAATGGATGAGTTAAAAATATTAGGAAAAACAAATATATTAGAAGTAAATGTATATGCATTTGCAAAAACAGAAAGAGGAAAAGAACTTTCTAAATTAGTTAGTGGTGCAATAAAAGAAATGCATGAAGATGGAACACTAAAAGAATTATCAGAAAAATGGTTTGGTAAAGATGTGACTGTAAAACCAGAAGGTGCTGAAGAATTAAAATAGGAGTGATTCCTTTATAATTTACAAGTAGATAAACTTTTTTCTATAAAACTATAGAAAAAACCTATACCTATATTTAATTTTACAATTGGACTAAAATTTTAATAAATTATAAAATTGTATTGATACATCTTGGATAGTATTTAAAGTATCAAGATAACTTTATAAAAAATTAAATTATAGTGGAGGTATTTTTATGAAAGCAAAGAAAAAGTTAATTAGCTTGTTAATGTGCGGTGTTATGTCTATAATGGCATTAACTGGTTGTAGTGGGGGAGAAGATAAAGAAGCTGCATCAGAAGAAAAGGTTATATATGTAGGATGTGAAGCTACAACACCTGGTTGGATTCAGTCTACTGATAATGGTGAACTTACTGGATACGATTATGATGTTTGGCAGGAAATAGGAAAAAGAACAGGGTATAAAATAGAATATAAAGTTATGGAATGGGATGGTATGTGGAGTATGCTTGACCAGGGAAGATTAGATTCAGTAGGTGAACAGATATCTATGTCTCCTGAAAGAAAAGAAAAATATAACTTCTCAGAACCATATGCATATAATGTATACTGTTTATTATCAGCAAAAGATAATGAAGAACTTCAGACTATGGACGATTTAAAAACAGGTATGACTATATCTTGTGAAACTAATACAAGTGATGAAAATATAGTTAATGCAATAGATAAACAGTTTGGAATAGAACTTAAAAAGACTTATTACGATGGAATGTCAGTTCAGGACGTTGCACTTGGAAGATGTGATTTATGGCCAAGAGCAGAAACTTCTTGTATAACTACTGTAAAAGAAGTGGATAACTTAAAAATACTTGGTAAAACAGATATATTAGAAGTTAATGCATATCCATTCGCAAAAACAGAAAGAGGAGAAGAACTTTCTAAAGTAGTAAGTGAAGCAATAAAAGAAATGCATGAAGATGGTACTTTAAAGAAATTATCAGAAAAATGGTTTAATACTGATATATCAGAAAGACCTGAAGGTGCTCAGGAATTACAGTAATATATAAAATAAAAATTAGTTATATTTGGCTTTAAAGTATATCTAGTTAAAATAAAATAGTCATAGCTATATATAACTAGCTATGACTATTGTTTTGTTAAAAAATATATAAAAATTTGAAGAAAGGTAATAAAAATATGAGTTTGGAATTTTCATTACAAGTTTTTAAAGATATGTTGGCTGTTTTGCCTGTTACATTATCTTTAACAGTATTTTCATTTATAGCTGCACTTTTATTAGCAATTTTAATAGCAATAATTGATTATTTTAAAGTGCCAGTATTAAGACAAATATTTGGATTTTATGTTTCTTTTTTCAGAGGAACACCTTTAATACCACAGTTATTTCTTCTTTACTTTGGTATTCCAACGTTTATAACATCACTTAGAGATGTTCCTGCATATGTTGTTTGTGTTATAGGTCTTACATTAAATGCTGCGGCATATATGAAAGAAGTTATAAGAGGATCAATTCTTGCAGTGCCGGAAGGACAGAAGGAAGCTGCACTAGCACATGGTATGACTTATATGCAGACAATGACTAGAATTATACTACCTCAGGCAGCTAGAGTTGCAATACCATCATTATTTAATAACCTTGTTGATATAGTAAAAGGTACATCAATGGCATTCACTATTGGTGTAATTGAGATAACAGCAACAGCTAACCTTAGAGCATCAGTTACATTTAATTATTTTGAAGCTTATATGGTATTAATGATTATGTATTGGATAATAATTGTAGGTTTAGAGCAAGTAGAAAAGATTGTAGAGAAAAAGATGTCGAGAGGATATGTAAGATAGAAGAGGTGTTTAAATGATAAAAATAGAGAATCTTCATAAAAAATTTGGTAATTCAGAAGTATTAAAAGGTATAGATTTTGAAGTAGAAAAGGGTCAAGTTGTTGCTATAATAGGTCCATCAGGAACAGGAAAATCAACATTACTGAGATGTATGAATTATTTAGAAACTCCAGAAAAAGGGGTTATAACTATTGGAAATGTTTCTGTAGATGCTGAAAAACATACAAAGGAAGAAGTTCAAAATTTAAGAAAACATTCGGCTATGATATTCCAAAATTATAATTTATTCCGGAATAAAAATGTACTTCAAAATGTAACAGAACCATTGATAACTGCTAAGAAAATGAGTAAAAGTGATGCTGAGAAAGAAGCTATGGAACAGTTAGAGAAAGTAGGTATGGCTGATAAAATCCATCAGTATCCAATAACTCTTTCTGGAGGTCAGCAGCAGAGAGTTGCAATAGCAAGATCTATGGCTACAAAACCGGACATACTTTTATTTGATGAACCAACATCAGCATTAGATCCAGAATGGGTACAGGAAGTTTTAGAAGTAATAAGAAAATTAGCAGAACAGCATTATACTATGTTAATAGTAACTCATGAAATGCAATTTGCAAAAGAGGTTGCGGATAGAATAATATTTATGGATAAAGGAATCATAGAAGAAGATGGAAAACCAGAACAGGTATTAAGCAATCCAAAATCAGAAAGAACACGTGAATTTTTAAAACTTACAAAACTAGCAGATTTATAGTAAAATATATAGGGGGGATTGTTGTAAAAATACAAGAATCCCTTTTATTAATAAAATCAAAAATTGGGGAGATGAAAAAATGGGCAAATATAATTTTGATGCTTATGTAGAAAGAAGAAACACAAACTGTATAAAATGGGATAACTTAGACAAATCATTCCCTAGAGCAAAAGAAGGAGCTCTACCAATGTGGGTAGCTGATATGGATTTTGAAGTAGCAGCACCTATACTAGAATCAGCACACAAAGTTGTAGACAGAAAAGTATTTGGATATAGTACTAGAGAAGTAGATAGATTCTACGATGCAATATTAGGATGGTACAAAAGAAGATTTGACTGGGAATTAGACAGAGAATCAATAATGTTTAGTGGTGGTGTAGTTCCTGCAATATCTATATTATTAAGATTATTAACAGAAGAAAATAACGGTGTAATAATACAGAGACCAGTTTACTATCCATTCACAAATAAAATAAAAGAAAATAACAGAAAAGTAGTAAATAACCCATTAATATATAAAGATGGAAAATATACAATGGATTTTGAAGATTTAGAAGAAAAAGCAGCAGATCCTAATAATAAAGTTATGATACTTTGTTCACCTCATAACCCAATAGGTAGAGTATGGACTGAAGAAGAACTTAAAAAAGTTGTTGAAATATGTAAAAAACACGATGTATTCATAATAGCTGATGAAATACACAATGACTTAATAAGAAAAGGACATAAACATATAAATCTACAGAAATTATGCCCAGAATATAAAGAACATATAGTTACTTGTTTAGCTCCAAGTAAGACATTCAACTTAGCAGGAATGCAGATGTCTAATATAATAATAAACACTCCAGAACTTAGAAATGCTTGGAATGTAGAAGTTTCAAGATGTGGAGCTCAGAGTGGACCAAATCCTTTCGCTATAGAAGCTATAATAGCTGCATACAATGAAAGTGAAGATTGGCTAGATGAATTAAACGAATACTTAGATGGAACAGTTGAATACATAAAGAACTTTGTAGAAGAAAATCTTCCAAAAGTTAAAATGATACCAATAGAAGGAACTTATCTAGTATGGCTTGATTTCAATGAATATGGATTAACTGCAGAAGAATTAGAAACAATAATGCTTGAAGAAGCTGGCTTAATATTCGACGAAGGAACTATGTTTGGAGAAGAAGGAAGCGGATTTGAAAGAATAAATATAGCTTGTCCAAGATCAATAGTAGAAGAATGTATGAATAGAATAAAAGTAGCTTTTGAAAATAGATAATATAATTTACAAAAGATAAAATCAGAGGATCAGTATAAAAATACTGGTCCTTTTTTATTACAATTAAATAAATAGAATGAATATATATCAATGAAATGACTGATTCTAAAAAAATATGAATAATTGTTCATATATTTTTATAAAAAGTATTGCAAAAAAATAGTAAGCAGATTATAATGAATATATGAACAGTTATTCATATATTAAAACGTTAAGAAAGGAGAAATACCTATGAAAAACAAAGAAATAGATTGTTGTACAGAAAAAAAGGTGCATGAAGAAATAGTAGATAAAACCAAAAAAGAAATGCCAAATGATGAAGTACTAGCGGACTTATCAGATTTATTCAGAGTATTTGGAGATACAACCAGGGTGAAGATAATATTTGCACTATTCTCTAATGAAATGTGTGTATGCGATATAGCAGAACTTCTTGGAATGACTCAGTCAGCTATATCTCATCAGTTAAGAGTATTAAAAAATGCTAGATTAGTAAAATTTAGAAAAGAAGGAAAAACTGTATTCTATTCATTGGATGATGAACATATAAGTGAAATATTAAAATGCGGATTGGAACATGTAAACGAAACTTATAGAAGATAAATGCTAGAAATAATAGAGATAATATATCAACAAATAGTTATTAATGTGGATAAAAATAAGCGAATTTTAAAAAAGGAAGTGAATTAAATTGAGTACTAGAGTAGATTTTCTATTAGAAGGTTTAAATTGTGCACACTGTGCGGAAAAAATAAATGACAAAGTCTCAAAATTAGATTATGTAGAAAGCAGCAATATGAATTTTGTAGCTAAAAAATTATCTGTATTCATGGAAAATGAAAATATAACAGAAGCTAATGTGTCTAAAATAGCAAAAATAATTCATGATACAGAAAGTGGATTAACTGTAAGTCTATTAAAGAATAAAGTGCTTGGAGAAGTAAGTTTTGATAATAAGGGAAATATAATCAAGTCAGCTAAAAAAGAAGAAATAGATAAAAATAAAGTTATAAGAGTTGATTTTCTATTAAATAATTTAAACTGTGCACACTGTGCAGAAAAGATAAATGATAAAGTTGCAAAATTAAGCTATGTAGAAAATAGCAATATGAACTTTGTAGCTAAAAAGTTATCTGTATTTGCTAAAGCTGGAGATATTACAAAACAGCATATGTCTGAAATAGCTAAAATAATCCACGAAACAGAAAGTGGTTTAACAGTAAGTTTATTAAAGAATAAAGTTGTAGGAGCTTTAGAATTTGATAATAAAGGAAATATCATAGAATCTGGAACAATAAAAGGAAGTAAAGATTTAAACGTATTATACGCAAATAGAAAAAATAATTCAAAAGAACATCATCACGACCATGGAGAAGAATGCGGCTGCGGAGGCCATCATCATGACCACGATCACGGAGAAGAGTGTGGATGCGGTGACCATCATCATAACGATCACGAGCATGGAGAAGAATGTGGATGCGGTGACCATCATCACCACGATCATGAGCACGGAGAAGAATGTGGATGCGGTAACCATCATGACCACGATCACGGAGAAGAATGTGGATGCGGTGACCATCATCATCACGACCACGAACACGGAGAAGAATGCGGATGTGGAGACCATCATCACGACCACGAGCATGAAGAAAGTAAGCCTAAAAAGGTGGAAAAAAGAAAAGAAAAGAAAGAAATAAACAAAGACCTAATAAAAATAATAATTGGAGTAATCGTATACGCATTTGGAATATATGAAATGGCAGTTGGTAATACAGGTACATTTGGTGTGGTTGTATTTTTAGCAGCATATATTTTAATAGGTGGAGATGTACTTTTAAAAGCTATAAAGAACTTATTTAGAGGACAGGTATTAGATGAAAACTTCCTAATGTCTATAGCTACAATCGGTGCAGTTGCAATAGGTGAATATTCAGAAGCAGTAGGAGTTATGCTATTCTACAAAATAGGTGAATATTTACAGCAGAAAGCAGTTGGTCAGTCAAGAAAATCAATATCTGCACTTATGGAAATAAAAGCAGAATTTGCAAACTTAGTTCAGGGTGGAAAAATGATACAGGTAGACCCTGAAGAAGTTGAAGTAGGCGATGTAATAGCAGTTAAACCTGGAGAAAAAGTACCTCTAGACGGAATTGTAACAGAAGGTGAAGCAATGCTTGATACTTCTGCAATAACTGGTGAATCTGTACTTAGAAGTGTAAAACCAGGAGAAGAAGTTGTATCAGGAACAATAAATACAAACGCATTAATTTATGTAAGAGTAACTAAAGAATACGGAGAATCTACAGTTGCTAAAATACTTGATATGGTTGAAAATGCAGGAAGTAGAAAATCTCAGACAGAAAACTTTATATCAAAATTCTGTAGATATTACACTCCAATAGTTGTTGGATTGGCATTAGCTGTAGCATTTATACCACCACTAGTTATTGAAGGTGCTGTATTTAGAGATTGGTTATACAGAGGATTAATATTCCTAGTAGTTTCATGTCCTTGTGCATTAGTATTATCAATACCTCTAAGTTTCTTTGGTGGAATAGGATCTGCATCTAAAAACGGTATACTTATAAAAGGAAGTAACTATTTAGAAGCTTTAAGAAAAGCAAACACAGTAGTTCTTGATAAGACAGGTACTATAACTAAAGGTGTATTCAAGGTTACAGAAATAAATCCTGTTGGAATGTCAGAAGATGAGTTATTAAAATATGCAGCTATTGCAGAAGCAAACTCAAATCATCCAATAGCAAAATCTATAATGGAAAGCTATAATGAAAAATTTGAAGAAGAAGTAAAATTAAGTGAAATAGACAAGTACGAAGAAATAGCAGCACATGGTATAAAAGTTTTATACAATGGTAAAACAATACTTGCAGGAAGCTCTAAACTTTTAGATAGTGAAAATATAGAATACAAAAAAATAGAAGAAAGCGGAACAACTGTATATGTTGCAGTAGACGGAAAATTTGCAGGATGTATAGTAATATCTGATGAAGTTAAAGAAGATAGTAAAAGAGCAATAGAAGAAATGAGAAAAGTTGGAATAACAAATGTAGTTATGCTAACTGGTGATAATGAAGCTGCTGCAGCTAAAATAGCTAAAGAAGTTGGAGTAAACAAACATTATTCAGGACTTCTACCTAATCAGAAGGTCGAAATACTTGAAGAAATCGCAAATGAAAATAGTACAGGAAACACAATATTCATAGGTGATGGTATAAATGATGCCCCAGTTTTAGCTAGAGCAGATGTTGGTATAGCAATGGGTGGTGTTGGATCTGATGCTGCTATAGAAGCAAGTGATATAGTATTTATGACAGATGAATTATCAAAACTACCTATAGCTAAGAGAATATCTGAAAAAACAAATAAAATTGTTTGGCAGAATATAGTATTTGCAATGGGTGTAAAAGTAATAGTAATGCTTATGAGTACAGGTGGAGTTGCAAATATGTGGGAAGCAATATTTGCAGATGTAGGTGTTGCATTAATAGCAGTATTAAATGCAATGAGAACACTTAAAGAATAGTTTTAAGCTAATATAATTTAGTAGCTTAATAAACAAAAGTATAGAAAAATAGAAACTCTTTATATAGATACAATTATTTTTTAGTACTGTAAAAAAAATAATTGTATACATCTAAAAATAAATAAATTAACAATAAAACACACATATTTTATAAAAATAAAAATAAAATATGTGTGTTTTTTGAAAATTATAATTAATTAAAAAAATATATTGTAATTGAATAAAATAGATGATATTATAAAAAGCAGATGGATAAGTTGTATTTATAAATATTAATAAAATCTATTAGGAACTCTGGAGAGTCTCCAAAAAAGGGGCGCCGAAGGTGTACGCAAACTTGGTTTGCAAATCTCTCAGGCAAAAGGACAGAGCAGTAAGGCAGATTAAATTTTAAAAGTCTGTTTGCAAATGTTCTACTCTTATTTTTTGGAGCTGATATATCAGCTCTATTTTTATTTCCAAAAATAAAAGAAAAGGAGAGTAAACGCATGGAATTATTTTTAGACAATCTATTAGACATAGTAGTAGCCGTAAATGGATTTTTATGGAATTTCTTACTACTATTCATCTTATGTGGAGTTGGAATATACTACACATTCAAATTAAAATTTATACAGGTTAGAAAATTTGGAGAGGGCTTCAGATTAGTGTTCGGAAACCTAAAATTAAATGGTGAAAAGAAAGAACACGGTGAAATGACACCTTTCCAGTCATTAGCAACAGCTATAGCAGCTCAGGTTGGTACAGGCAACTTAACTGGTGCAGCTACAGCACTTCTTTCTGGTGGACCAGGGGCTATATTCTGGATGTGGATTAGTGCATTCTTTGGAATGGCGACAATATATTCAGAAGCAACTCTTGCTCAGAAATATAAAGCAGTTGTAGATGGCGAAGTAACAGGAGGACCTGTATACTACATCAGAGCTGCATTTAAAGGAAAATTTGGTAAAGTCTTAGCAGCGACATTCTCAGTATTAATAATATTTGCACTTGGATTTATGGGTAATATGGTTCAGTCAAACTCAATTGGTGCGGCATTCTCAGAAGTTTTTGCAAGTAGAAATATAAACATACCTCCAATAACAGTTGGTTTATTAATAGCTGTAGTAGCGGGATTTGTATTTATAGGTGGAACACAGAGATTGGCATCAGTTGTTGAAAAAATAGTACCTATAATGGCATTCGTATATATAATAGGAAGTTTAGCTTTAATAGGAATGAATATATCAGAAGTTCCTGAAGCTTTTAAAATGATAATAGTTGGAGCATTTAATCCAAAGGCAGTACTTGGTGGTGCAGTTGGTATATCTATAAAAGAAGCTATACGTTACGGTGTAGCAAGAGGATTATTCTCTAATGAAGCTGGTATGGGTTCTACACCTCATGCACATGCAAGAGCAGCAGCTAAAAACCCTCATGAACAGGGATTAACAGCTATGGTTAGTGTATTTATAGATACTTTCATAATATTAAACTTAACAGCATTCTCTATATTAACTAGTGGTGTTTTAGATTCAGGAAAAGAAGGTATAGCACTTACTCAGACAGCTTTCGTAAATACTTTTGGTAGTGGAGGAGATTTATTTATAGCAATATGCTTATTATTCTTCGCATTCTCTACTATACTTGGATGGCATTTCTTTGGACGGATAAACGTAAAATACTTATTCGGACAGAAGGCAGTAAAAATATATTCACTAATAGTTATACTATTTATAATAGTTGGATCTACATTAAAAGTTGAATTAGTTTGGCAGTTAGCTGACTGTTTCAATGGTTTAATGGTTATACCAAATGCTATAGCACTATTTGCACTTAGTGGAGTAGTAATGGGGATATACAAGAAATATGTAAATGGAGATTCAGATAAGGATCAAAAATAAACTATAAATTTTCATATTAAAAGTATAAAATTATAAGTATAAGATTGATTGATTTAAATAATAGTAAAATCGGAATATATTAAGTGAGTTTATAGTATTGATTTTGGTGGTGCGAAATCAATATTAAATATAAAGTTAAGATTTAAGATTCAAAAAACAAAACAATGAAAAAGAGATGTAATAGAAAAATCTGTTACATCTCTTTTTCATTGTTCTTAAAATATATTTATTCCTCTGAGCCAAACATAGCACATAATTTTTTTCCTAATGTATCACAGCAAAGTCCTAATATTATACCTGCTGCAATAGAAGGTATTATCATAAAGTCCCCACCAGCAGCAAATGTAGAGAATGAACCCATGAACGCCCCTGGAACGAATGAGATTATACCTATTTTTCCACCTGCACACATAAGGAATGTAGTTACAAATGTAAATACAAGGCCTATCTGGGCAAAGTCTATCTGATTTCCTAAATGAACTGATATTAATGCATAAGCCACACCACTTCCAACACAAGCAAAAGTAAGTGGAAGAGCAGAAACACCTTTTTTAGGTCCAGCAAAATAAGCTGTACATCCTGCAAAACCAGCCCAACCTAAAAGACCTGTCGCATTTGCAATAACCATCCAAACTGTACAAAGAAGAGCTGTTGCAAAAGCTGATAGAGTATTATTAGATAATTTTTTTGACATATATTTCTCCTTATAAAAAAATAGTTGATATATCTATATAGACATATCAACTAATTATATCAATGTATAGAGTAAAATATCAATACAATAATTTATAAAACATAGAAGAATACACAGAAGAAGTGGCATAGACTTCCAAGGATTATAAATATATGGAAAATTTCGTGGAAACCGAAATGTTTAAACTCTAAAAATTTTGGTTTAGTAGCATATATTACAGCGCCTATTGTGTAGAATAATCCTCCTACAACAAGAAGCATAAGTCCACTAAGTGAAAGTGCATGATAAAGTGGAACTATAAGGGCTACAGAAACCCAACCCATTGCGATATATATTATTGTAGAAATCCAACGAGGACAATTAAACCAAATTAGTTTAAAGCAGACACCCGCAATAGCTGCAATGCTGACTATTGCAAATAAAGCATATCCGCCTTTGCCATTTAGTGAAATCATACAAAATGGTGCATATGAACCAGCTATCAACACAAATATCATAGAGTGATCTATTTTTCTCAGCCAAGCGATAACTTTATCTGAAGAAATAACCAAATGATATACAGTAGAAGCTGTATATAAAAGAATCATACTTATTCCAAAAATTATCACAGAAGTTATAGCTAATGGAGTAGGCATTACTATAGAAGTTTTAATAACTAGTGCTAAAAGTCCAACAAAAGATAAAATAGCACCAAATAAATGAGTAAATCCATTGCCAGGTTCTCTTACATAATTGAAACTCAAAACAATTCCTCCTTTTCAAACGGTTATAGCCGTTAATTTTAAAATATATTACTTACATTTGTTAATATCTTAAAAAATAGTTTAATGATATTATCCCAAAATAATCAAACGTATAGATATTATTATACTACATATTATATACTTAATGCTTTAAATTTACATTTAATTATTCTAAAAACA
>URRU01000041.1 GCA_900550335.1 uncultured Clostridium sp.
AAAGAGTCCGATAAAAAATATTTATTGTTCGGGCTCTTATAAATTCTATTTAATTTTTTCTATTTTTTATTGCTTCTTTTATAAATTCAATTACATTCTCACTAACAGCATTTGTTCCACCTATTATAGTTGCTTTTTCTATTTTTGAGTTAGTTATATATTTTTCAACTGATTTTGGAAGAGTATCTTTTTTAACTAATAATACTGGTGCTTTTTTTCTTCCAGCATAGTTTCCAGCTATTAATGCATCTGGGAATTTTTCTCCTATTACATATACTCCTAATTTTGAATTTGGATAAGATTCTTTAGCTATAACTAGCTATAACTGTTGCTGTTTCGTATCTATCTTTTCCACCAAATCTTGATACTACTTTAGCACCATCGTATACATTAGAATCTTTTTTATTATTTTCTTCTATAGCAAAACCATTTTTAATCTGTTTTTCAATATTATTTGATATTTCTTCCTCAAGTCCTGCTATTTTTATAGTTTCTATATCCCATTCAGCCAATGCCTGTTTTGTATAACTTGGGATAGAATCTTTTTTAGTTAAAAGTATTGGTGCATTGTCTTTTACAGCCATAGATGTCATTGATAGTGCATCTGGATAATTTTCTCCTGAAGCAAGTTCTACTATATTTTTATTTCCATTTTCTCTAATCTTTATTGCTATCTTTCTAGCTGTATCGTATCTGTTTACACCGTCAAATCTGAATACATCATAACCCTTGTTTATTAATTCATCCACTACTTTTTTGGATACTGCATCATATCCACCACTTATGTATATTTTTTAGCTCCAAGTCTTTCTATTTCTTTAAGAGTTCTTTCTGGTAGTTTATCTTTATATGTAAATAACGCAGCTGCCTTTATTTGTATAGCAAATGGATTTGCAGTAAGCACGTCCGTATATCTTTCACAGTTTGCAAGTACTACAGCATTTGTTCCATTTGGGAATAGATCTTCACTTGCATCTATAGATGTGTCAACTCTGTCTCCACCCTCTATTCTATCTGGTTCTTCTGGTTATGGCTTCTGCTCTGGTTTTGTTGGTGGTATTACTATTCCTCCACCTTCAGAACTATTCTTTACAAACTCTCATGTTCCTATAAATTCTACATCAGTAGTTACGTTACTTTGATTTTCTGATTTCCATCCATTAAATCTCCAGCTTCCATCATCTGCTTTTATATCTTCATATTTAGTTGTTGGTGCAGATATTGAACTACATTTTTTACCTTAGTTGCTTTTGGTAATTTAGGTAATTTGTCATTTGGAAGATTTTTTCCACTTGTTTCACTTATAAAACTATACGTTACATTAAATTTTGTAATTCGTTTATTTGTTACAAGTGCTGCAAATCCAAAGCTTTGATTACCTGTAATTTCAAATTCACCATTTTCTCCAATATCATTATGCAAATTGTTATTATTTCCTAACGGTTGATATTTGTTGTTATCTTTATCAAATTCATAGTCTTGAGTTGTTGCTGTTTGAACTACTTTATATTTACCATTATTTAGATAGTCAAATTTTAATTTTCCTTTATTGTCAGTTGTGCCTTCAAACTTTTTAACCCATTGTCCATTTTCTTCCTTTTGAAGTTCGAATTTAGCTCCAGAAATTGGTGTTTTCTTATCAGCTTCATCCACTAAAAGCAATGCTATACTATTTTTTCTAACACTGCCAAATCCATCTCCATTATTTATAATAAATTTCGCGGCATTTCCACTAATACTTGGTTTAGTATTTCCATTCTCTTTTGAAGTTCTTATTGCTTTATTTACTACTTCCTTCTGTCCTTCTATTTCTGACTTCCTTCTCTTTGAGCATAATAATTTCCTTTTTTTACGTCATACCATCCATTATAAGTTTTATCTTCTGTTGCTTTAGTTATAGTTGGAACAACTGCATATATTTTCATAGAATCTTCATCTATATATCCTTTTTTAGTTATTTCATCCTTAACAATGAAATTTTCATGATATACTAATTCTCTTTCTTTATCTCCAGTTGCTACCATTGAACCATATAAATCCATAGAACCTATTGGATTTACTTCTATACTTGTTACACTTCCTAAATTATTATTTGTACTCCAAGCATTTTTCCATAGTACATCAATATCTACTGGATCTGGATTATTTCCTGTTCCAGATTCTTCTTTCTTTTTATAAATTGCAATATTTTTTGATGCATTTCCTATTGTTATTGTTTTTTCTACAAATTCTTTACTATCTTCAACAAGATTATTATTTGTTTTAAATTTATTAACTGACTTTATAGCCCCCATTATTTCTGTTGCATCTATATCTTTAGATATTTTAAACTTAACCTTTATTTTATTATTAAGTTGTTCTGCATATATGTATGCTTTTAATATTTCTTCTTTATTACTATCCTCTACGGGTACTTCTAAAGTTTCATTATTTTCTATAGTAAAAAACTCTCCTATATTAGTGTCTATTAAATAGACTTCACCTTTTTTAAATGCTTGCCCCCCTTTTTCTATTCCAAATTTAAATGTGAATCCAGTATTTTCATCTTCATATATCTTTTCATTTTCCATAATATCTGATATTTTTATAACTATATTTGTATTCTGTCTGGTTTTTACAATATTATCAAAGGCTAGTATTGTTTCTGCCGTATTTAAAAACAACATTGTAAAAACAGTTATAGTCACAAAAATTTTTTTCTTCTACTATATTTGGATATTTTGTAGATAGTTATTTTGTTATTTAATACGATAAATTAAAACTTAAATAATTTTTCAAATAAAAATGGGCTATTGAAAACAATAACCCATTTTTTATATTTAAAATTTTATTAAATTCTTATAAAACTCTTGAAGATCCTTTGTATATTATGCCAGCTTTTGCATCTACTGTTACTATATCTCCATCTTTAACAGTATTAGTTATGTTAGCTACTGATACAACTACTGGAGTATTAAGGTTTAATCCAACTATAGCTGCGTGAGAAGTCATTCCTCCAAATTCAGTAACTATAGCTGCTGCATCTTCTATATATCCGTTCATATCTTTATCAGTTGTTTTGGCAACTATTATATCGCCTTTTTTGAAATCTTTTATTTCTCCATTTTCGTTTGCTAATCTAACTCTACCTTCAACAGTGCCATTACCTATACCAACACCATTTCCAAGTACTTCACTTATAACGTGAACTTTTATTAAGTTAGTTGTTCCGCTTACACCTACAGGAACACCTGCTGTTATTACAACTAATTCTCCATTTTTAACATATCCGTTTTCTATTGAAGCTTCTATAGATTTTTCTATAACTTCATCTGTATTTCCTGCTAAAGCAGATTTTATTGGGCAAACACCCCAAGTTAATGCAAGTCTTCTCATAACCGCTTCGTTGCTTGTAGCTGCTATGATTGGAGCCTGTGGTCTAAATTTAGATACCATTTTTGCAGTGTATCCTGAAGAAGTTGAAGTTATTATTGCTGAAGCATTTAAATCAACTGCAGTAGTACAAGTAGCATGACTTATTGCATCTGTTACTGTAACATTTTTAGAACCTTTTTCTTTTAACATTCTGTCGTAGTCTAAAGTCTGTTCTATTCTCTTAGCTATACTAGCCATTACTTTAACAGCTTCTACTGGATATTTACCAGCAGCAGTTTCTCCAGAAAGCATTATTGCATCTGTTCCATCATATATAGCATTTGCAACGTCTGTAACTTCTGCTCTTGTAGGTCTTGGATTTCTTATCATAGAATCAAGCATCTGAGTAGCAGTTATAACTGGTTTAGCTAATTCATTACATTTTTTGATTATCATTTTCTGAACTATAGGTATTTCTTCAGTTGGTATTTCAACACCAAGGTCACCTCTAGCAACCATTATACCATCTGAAACCTGTAGTATTTCATCTATGTTTTCAACACCTTCCTGGTTTTCTATCTTAGAAAGTATTAAAACATCTCCAGCGTTATTTTTTTCAAGTATTTCTCTTATAGCTAGTACGTCAGAAGCTTTTCTAACGAATGATGCAGCTATCATGTCTATACCTTCTTCTATACCAAATTCTATATCGCTTATATCTTTTGGTGTTATAGCTGGTAAGTTTATTTTTACTCCTGGTACATTTACACCTTTGTGATTTTTAACTATTCCAGAGTTTTCTACTATACATTTTATATTTCCATTTTCAACAGATTTAACTCTTAGTCCAACTAGACCGTCATCTATTAATATAGAATCCCCTTCTTTAACGTCATCTGCTAATCCTTTGTAGCTTACTGTACATATTTCTTTTGTACCAACTACTTCATCCATTGTTATTGTAAACTCAGATCCTTCTTCAAGAAGAACTTCTGGGTCTGCAAAGTTACCAGTTCTTATTTCTGGTCCTTTTGTATCAAGAAGTATAGCTATTGGTTTATTTAGTTCTTCTCTAACTTTTTTAACCATGTCTATTCTTCCCTTGTGCTCTTCATGAGAACCATGAGAGAAGTTGAATCTACATACGTTTAATCCGTTTAATATAAGTTCTCTTAAAACATCTTCACTCTGTGATGCTGGTCCTAGTGTACAAACTATTTTTGTTCTTTTAATATCGTTTAACATATCTTTCCTCCTTGTATAGAAAGCTCTTTTTTGTATGAACTACTTTATATTATATAGAAAGTACTTTTGCCATTTCGTATAATTCTCTATTGAATGTTTTAGGCATAGCTAAAGCTTCCTGTATATCCATATCTATTATTTTGTTGTCTTTTATACCAACAACTCTTGAAGATTTTCCTTCAAGTAATAATTCAACTGCTCTGTATCCAAATCTACTAGCTAGTATTCTATCAAATGCAGTTGGGCTACCACCTCTCTGAACATGTCCTAAAACAGTTACTCTTACATCTGCTCCTGCTTCTTCAGTTAAAACTTTTTTAAGGTCTGATGCACTACCAACTTTTTCAACACCTTCAGCCATAACTATTATACTGTGTCTTTTTCCTCTTTTCTGAGTTGTTTTTAATCTAAGTGCTATATCGTCAAGTTTTATTTCTACTTCTGGAACTATTATTGTTTCAGCTCCCCCTGCTATACCTGCGTATAGAGCTAAATCTCCACAGTTTCTACCCATTACTTCAACTATATTTACTCTTTCATGAGAAGAAGAAGTATCTCTTATTTTACCTATAGCATCTATTACAGTATTCATAGCTGTATCAAATCCTATTGTATAGTCTGTATATTCTAAGTCGTTATCTATTGTTCCTGGTATACCTATTGCTGGGAATCCCATTTCACTTAATTTTTTAGCTCCGTTGAAAGATCCGTCTCCACCTATAACAACTAAGCAATCTATTCCGTATTTTTTAAGTACTTTTACCCCTAATTTTCTACCTTCTTCTGTTTTAAATTCTTCACATCTTGAAGATTTTAATATTGTACCACCTCTGTGGATTATATCACCAACTGAAGAAAGGTTCATTTCTACTAAGTCTTCTTCTAAAAGACCTTTGTAACCTCTGTTTATTCCGTATACTTTACATCCGTAGTATATAGCAGATCTTACAACCGCTCTTATTGCGGCGTTCATTCCTGGAGCATCTCCACCACTTGTTAAAATACCTATTGTTTTCATTGAGTCATACCTCCTAAAAATTTTTTCCTATTCTATCTAAATTTTTACCAAGGACATTTTATGTCCCTATATTTAATTTTTATCCCACAAGAATTAAAAAATTAAAATGTCCTTTTTCTTAAAAGTCCATTTTGTGTTATTATATCACAAAAAGTCGTTAAATTATCATTAAATTTGAATTTTATTTTGCTTTATATTATAAATACATCTTAGGTGTTTACTATTTGAAATGTGATACACTATTAGTATCGTTACCAAATATTTATGCTTACTCTTTATGCCTAAATTCACTCTATTTAAGCCATTTATGAGTAACAATAAAAAAAGGGAGTATTTTTGAAATTACTCCCCTTAAAAATAAATTTTATTTTGTTTTTCAAATACAATCTAATTATTTTTACTCAAATTCTAGTATAATATTTGTTTTATTTTTCATAAAGATGACATGCAACTTGAGTTCCATTTTCCAAAGTTGTCCATTTAGGTTCTTCAGACATACATTTTTCTGTTTTATAAGGGCATCTAGTATGGAATCTACATCCACTAGGTACATCCACAGCACTAGGCATGCTACCTTCTAAAACTATTCTTTTCTTTTTCTCATTGGGATGATTTATAGGAACAGAAGATATTAAAGCTTGAGTATACGGATGTTTTGGATTGTTGTAAAGCTCAGATGCCTTTCCATACTCAACTATTTTTCCTAAATACATAACCGCTATGTCATCACAGAATGACTTAACAACACTGAAGTTATGTGATATAAACACATAAGTTAATCCAAATCTTTCTTTTAAATCTAACATTAGATTTAGTATCTGAGACTGTATTGATACGTCTAGAGCTGCAGTTGGTTCATCTGCAACTATGAACTTAGGATTCATAGCAAGAGCCCTTGCTATACCTATTCTCTGTCTCTGACCGCCACTGAACTCATGTGGGTATCTAAACATACTGGTTTTGTCCATTCCACATAAAGCTAATATTTCTTCTGTCTTTTCTTTTACTTCTTTTCCAGTTGCTATTTTATGTTTTTTTATTCCTTCAGATACTATACTTTCAACACTTTTTCTTGGATCTAAACTTGCATACGGATCCTGGAAAATCATCTGTATCTCACTTCTCATTTTACTCATTTCTGAAGGAGATAATTTCTCACCCTTTTCTACATCAAATATAACTTTTCCATCATATACAACTCTTCCACCTGTTGGTTCAGTTAAGTTTAATATAGTTTTACCCATTGTAGATTTACCACATCCAGATTCTCCAACAATACCAACTATACTATTTTCTTTTATCGCAAGACTTACTCCATCTACTGACTTTACAAACTCCTTAGCCTTACCAAAAGCGCCTTTTCTTATTGGATAGTATTTTTTTAGGTCAGAAATTTCAAATATAATTTTATTATTATCCATTTTTAACTTCCTCCCTTACTAAATCTTTAGCTTTTAGACACCTAACCTTATGTCCTTTGCTTATTTCTATCATTTCTGGTTCTTTTTCTAGACATTCTTTAGATGCCATTTTACATCTCTTGTAGTAAGGACATCCCTGTACTTTTTCATATAGATTTGGTACATTTCCATCTATTGATCTAAATCTTCCATCAAAATTATCTGGCATGGCTGCAAGTAAATCTATTGAATATGGATGTTTTGCATTATCAAAGAATTCAAGAACACTACATTCTTCCACAACATTTCCAAAATACATAACAGCAACTCTTTGCGCCATTTCAGCTATTACACCTAAATCATGTGTTATAAGAATTATTCCACTATTATTTTCATTTTTTATCTCTTTTAATAAATCTAATATTTCAGCCTGAGTTGTAACATCAAGTGCAGTAGTAGGCTCATCAGCTATGATAATATCGGGTTTACATATCATCCCCATAGCTATCATTATTCTCTGTTTCAAACCACCACTAAGCTCAAATGGATATTTATCAAGTATCTTTTCAGCATCTGGTATATTAAGTCTTGATAATAACGCTACAAGTTCTCTACGACAATCCTTTATTTTCTCAGGCATGTGTATTTTATAAACCTCTTTAAGCTGTTTAAAAACTGTTACAACTGGATTTAGAGAAGTCATAGGTTCCTGGAATATCATAGATATTCTATCTCCTCTAAATTTACATAGTTCTTTTTCACTTAACTCTAATAAATTCTTTCCATCAAATATTATCTCTCCAGAATCTATACTACCAGTTCTATCGTCTATAAGTCCCATTATTGCAAGTGAGCTTACACTTTTCCCACTTCCAGACTCTCCTACTATTCCTAGTATTTCTCCTTCATTTACTGAAAAACTAACACCTTTTACCGCATTAACTTTTCCCATTATTGAGTCGAAGGAAACTTTAAGATCTTTTACTTCTAATATACTCATATCATTTCCTCCTACATTTTTATTTTGGGATCAAGGGCATCTCTTAGCCCATCACCTACAAAGTTTATAGATAATACCATTAATATTATAAGTCCTCCAGCTGGTAGCCATAACCACCATTCTCTCTGAAGTGTACCTATATTCTGAGCTGCAATTAACATATTTCCCCAACTTGGCTGTGGTAATCTTACACCTATTCCTAAGAAACTTAGAGATGCTTCTGTTAATATACCATTTGCTATAGCTAATGTAGCTGCAACTAAAACCGGTGACATTATATTTGGAAGTATATGGTCTTTTATTATTTCAAAAGAAGATAATCCCATAGCCTTAGCAGCCATTATGTAGTCATTTTCTTTTATAGATAATATTTCTGCCCTTACAATTCTAGCTATATTTGGCCACATAAGAAGTCCTATAATAAGTATAAGATTTTTTATTCCAGGCCCTAGTACCGCTGCTGCAGATACTGCTATTACGAAGAATGGGAAACACATTATAACATCTATAATTCTCATTATAACCCGGTCTACCATTCCTCCAAAATATCCTGCTATAGCACCCATGATAACACCTATTAAAAGCTGTAGTGTCATTGATGCTAGTCCAACTAATATAGAAACCCTTCCACCGTATAAAAGTCTTGTAAGAACATCCCTTCCAAGCTCATCTGTACCTAAAATATGTTCTGAATTTGGAGCCTTACTTATCATAGTAAGATCAGTCCGGCTAACTGTATAATCTGTAAGTAATGGTGCTGCTATTGATAAAATTGCTAAAATAATTATTGCAACCAATCCGATAACAGCTAATTTATTTCTCATAAATTTTTTAAACGATATTTCTGTCAATGATACATATACTTCATCATTATTATTTCTGTTTTTAGATTTTAATATATCCACTAGCAACACCTCCTATTTAGATAATCTTATTCTTGGATCTACAAATACATAAAGTATATCTGCTAATATATTTGCAAATACTATTACAACAGCTATAAGCATAGTTATACCCATTACAAGCATATAGTCTCTGTTCATTATTGCATTGTAGTTTAATGTACCTATTCCCGGCCACACAAATACTGTCTCTGTTATAAGAGCTCCTGACACTAATGATGGTAACTGCATACATAAAACTGTAACTATTGAAATCATTGAGTTTCTAAGACCATGAGTCCAAACAGCCTTATTTTTTGTAAGTCCTTTAGCCTGAGCTGTTCTCATATAATCCTGACTTAAAGCATCTACCATAGATGATCTTGTATATCTGATAAGTGTAGCAGTCTGAGTTAAAGATAGTACCGATACTGGAAGTATCATATGTTTTATAACGTCTAAAACGCGATATATTCCTGTATATCCACCATATAGTGATTCCATACCCGATGATGGAAGTATCGCTAAATCATATCCGAATATCTTTACAAGTATCAAACCAAAGAAGAATGTAGGTATAGATATTCCTACGAAAGATAATATAGTAACTAAATAATCAACCCAAGTATTTGATTTAGATGCTGTTACAACACCTATTACTATTGCTAATATAGAACTTATTACAAATGAAGCTACTGATATTAATATTGTGTTTCCTAATGCTTCTATAATTATTCCGAATGCAGGTGCATTATACTGAGTTGAATATCCAAAGTCTCCAGTAAGAGCCCTTCCTACCCATTTGAAATACTGAACTGGTATTGGATCATAGTATCCTATTTCTCTAAGCATCTTTTCAACTACTTCAGGTGCTAAATTAGGATTTATCATGTGCATATATGGATTACCTGGCTGTAAATGTATAAGTGTAAATACAGTAACCGATACACCAAATAAAACTATCAATGCAACACCAATTCTTTTTAATAAGAATTTTTTCATTTTTTTCCTCCTATTTTTATTTTTCCTTTTTCTCTATAAAAAAGGCTGTTCCAAGGAACAGCCTAATTTTTCAATCATTATCTATTATTTTATTACCCAGTTGTGTACATTATAGAATTCGTTGAATGTTGAAGGTTTGTATCCTTCTAAACCAGGATTGTAAACTCTTTCTACGTTCTGGCAGAATAAGTAAGCTTCTGGTACATCTCTATTTAATATTTTAGCAAATTCGCCATAAATAGATTTTCTTTCATTCTGATCTAATGTAGCATTTCCTTCTTCTATTAATTTATCTGTTTCTGGATTGTTGTAAGCAACTATGTTGTATCCTATAACACCAGGTTCATTAGATATAGCAGCAGAATCCCACATTGGTTTTGGATCTGGATCTAATGATAAAGTATTACCCATCATATATAAATCGAAGTCATGGTTAGCAACTGCTTTATCCATTAAAGCTGAGTATTCCATAGTATCTATTTCTACAGCTATTCCTGCAGCTTTTAAAGATTCCTGTATAGCTGTTGCAGTTTTCTGTCTAACTTCATGGTCATTCTGGCAATCTATTGTAAGTTCTAATTTTTCACCATTAGCATTTTCAACTATACCATCGCCATCTTTGTCTTCCCAACCAGCTTCTTTAAGAAGTGATTTAGCTTTTTCTACATCGTATTTGTACTGTTCTAATTCTGATTCTTCAGGATATGCCCAGCTTGATGGTAGAAGTGGCGCATTTACTATTGAGCCTCTTCCTTCAACTATGTTGTCAAGTATACTCTGACGGTCTATAGCGTACATTATAGCCTGACGAACTTTTGCATCTTTAAGAGATTCTTTTCTTAAGTTGAATCCCATGTATGTGAACATATAGTTATCATAAGAAACTGTTTTTAATCCTTCAGATGTTAATGCATCTATATCAGCCTTTCTTAATGATTCAACATTAGCTATATCAACATTTCCACCTTTAAATTCAGCCTGAGTAGTATCAGCATTTATAGCTTTAAATACTAGGTTAGGAGTTTTAACTTCTCCGCCAAAGAAATCAGTAGCTGCTTCAAATTTAACATGTGAACCTGTTTTGTATTCAGTTAATTTATATGGTCCACAACCTACTGGGTTGTTTAATAATTCTGTCTGTTTTGTCCATTCTCCTGGATCTACTTTTGACCATATATGTTCTGGTATTATTTCTACGTTTCCTAAGTTTGTAACACCAGGAGCATATACTTTTTCAAATTCTATTTCTATAGTTTTATCATCTATAACTTTTATACCTTCTATATCTTCTGCTTCACCATTGTGATATGCTTCAGCACCTTTTACAGCCTGAACATCACCGTAGTATCCACCTGTGTAGTTTGGATCTGCCATTGCTTTGAAAGTATAAGCAACGTCATTAGCTGTAACTTTTTCACCGTCATGCCATACAGCTTTGTCACTTAGAGTATAAGTTATTTTTTTCATATCATCTGATACTTTAGATTCAGTAGCTAGATATGGTTCCTGCTCACCTTTATCATTAACAGTCATTAATGATGCATAAACAACAGATGTAACATATTTATCTATGTTTATGTTAGATATTAATGGGTTGAATATACCTTCTGGTGCAGTATTCATAGAATAAACTATTGTATCCTTAGCCTGTCCTGAAGAACTTCCGCCACCTTTGTTTCCACATCCAACAAGAAGAGATGCAGATAATACAGCCGCTAGAGCAACGCTTAATAATTTTTTTGCTTTCATCGTTTTTCTCCTTATTTATTTGTATGAAGCTAAATACGTATTTATTTCACAATCTATTCAAATTTATTATATGGAAATTTTTTTATGTTGTAAAATAGTTTG
>URRU01000042.1 GCA_900550335.1 uncultured Clostridium sp.
AGTATAAGTTTTTACTATTTTACAACTATGTTTATTAATTTTTTAGGAACAGCTATAACTTTAACTATAGTTTTTCCTTCAACTAATTCTTTTATTTTTTCGTCTTCTAAAGCAGCAGCCTGCATATCATCTCTTGATATTTCTGTAGGAACATTCATTCTTCCTCTTACTTTACCATTTATCTGAACAACTACTTCAACTTCATCTTTTACTAAAGCTTTTTCGTCGTATTCAGGCCAACTTATATCGAATACGCTTCCTTCTTTACCTATCATCTGCCATAATTCTTCACCTAAGTGTGGAGTGAATGGAGCTATTATTGTAACTATAGCTTCTATACCTTCTTTTATAACAGCTGAGTTTCTTCCATCTAATTCTTTATATTTGTACATTTCATTTATTAATTCCATTAAAGATGCTATAGATGTATTGAATCCGAATTTTTCATCTAAATCAACTGTAACTTTTTTGATTACACTGTTTATAGTGAATCTCATATCTTTATCAGCTGAAGTTAATTTACCGAATTCACTATCACAGTTTTTAACTTCTTCTGCTAATTCATCAACTAATCTATATACTCTGTTTAGGAATTTGAAACATCCTTCAACACCCTGGTCTGACCAATCAAGGTCTCTTTCTGGTGGAGCTGCAAATAGTATGAATAATCTAGCTGTATCAGCACCGTATTCATCTATTATTTTTAAAGGAGATACTGTGTTTCCTTTAGATTTACTCATTTTTGATCCTTCTTTAAGAACCATACCCTGAGTTAATAGGTTTTTGAATGGTTCATCAGCTTCTACCATTCCCATGCTGTGGAATGCTTTCATTAACCATCTAGCGTAAAGAAGATGCATTATAGCATGTTCTACACCACCTATATACTGATCTACTGGTACCCATTTATCAGCTATATCTTTTCTGAATGGTTCTTCAGTATTTTTGTTGTCAGTATATCTTAAGAAATACCAAGAAGAATCTATGAATGTATCCATAGTATCTACTTCTCTTCTAGCTGGTTTTCCACATTTTGGACAAACTGTTTCAGTGAATGTTGGAGAAGTTGTTAATGGAGATTCTCCTTTTCCTGTAAATTCAACATCTGTTGGAAGTAATACAGGTAGATTTTCTTTCTTTTCAGGTACTATACCACAGTCATCACAATATACTACTGGTATAGGGCATCCCCAATATCTCTGTCTTGAAACTAACCAGTCTCTTAATCTGTAGTTTACAGTTCTCTTACCTTTTCCTTCTGCTTCCATTTTATCTACTATTTTTTCGAAAGCTTCTTTAGCAGGCATACCGTTAAATTCTTCAGAATTTATCATTATTCCGTCTTCATCTATTACTGGTACTATTGGAAGGTCGTATTTTTTAGCGAAATCTTCATCTCTTTCATCGTGAGCTGGAACTGCCATAACAGCACCTGTTCCATAGTCAGCAAGTACATAGTTAGCTATCCATATTGGTACTTTTCTTCCATTTACTGGATTTATTACATATTTACCTATGAACATACCTTCTTTTTCAAGGTCTGTAGCTGTTCTTTCTATTTCAGTCATTTTGTGCATTTTTAGAACGAATTCGTCTACTGGAGCTTCGTATTCAGTTCCTGCAACTAATTCTTTTACTAATGGACTTTCTGGTGCTAATACCATAAATGATACACCGTAAGCTGTATCAGGTCTAGTTGTATAAACAGTTATAGTATCTTCTGTTCCATCTATTGTAAATGTTAAGTTAGCTCCTGTACTCTTACCAATCCAGTTTCTCTGCATTGTTTTAACTTTTTCTGGCCAACCATCTAATTTATCTAAGTCGTTTAATAATTCTTCTGCAAAAGCAGTAGTTTTGAAATACCACTGTTCTAGGTCTTTCTTTATAACTGTTGTTCCACATCTTTCACATTCTCCCTGAACAACCTGTTCATTTGCAAGAACTGTTTCACAAGATGGACACCAGTTAACGTAAGATTTTTTCTTATATGCTAATCCCTGTTCTAATAATTTTAGGAATATTTCCTGAGTAAATCTGTAGTATTCTGGAGTAGATGTAGCAACTTCTCTATCCCAATCGTAGCTTAATCCTAAAAGATTTAACTGTTCTCTCATTTCAGCTATATTTTCCATAGTCCATTTGTGTGGATGTATACCATGTTTTATAGCTGCATTTTCTGCTGGTAATCCAAATGAGTCCCATCCCATTGGATGAAGTACATTGAACCCTTTCATTTTTTTGAATCTAGCTATAACATCACCTATAGAATAGTTTCTAACATGTCCCATGTGAAGTTTTCCTGATGGATAAGGGAACATTTCTAGTGTGTAGTAGTTAGGTTTTTCTGTCTGTTCAGTATCCATTTTATACTGATTGTTTTCTTTCCAAGTTTTCTGCCATTTTGTTTCTATGGCTTTGAAATCATACACGCTCATTTTTTCTCCTCCTGTTTTTATTTTTAATAGTTCAAAGATAGCTGATATAATCAAATTTACAAAGCTGTTATTCAATTATTTCAAGGCAATCAATTATAATAATTATTATTTCTGTATAATAAAAAAATCCTCAATCCCTAAACAGTTATGTTTAGGGACGAGGATATTATATACTCGCGGTACCACCCTAATTAGCCCAAATAAATCAGACTCTCTTAGTTAAGTCTTTAAACCAACAACGGTTGACAGCTATATCCTGACAAGTTCAAAAATTTGTTATACTGGTTTACAGCTACCACCAGCTCTCTGAAATAACTCCAATCCTACTACTTCAGACTGTCTATAATATTTCTATTTTATCATACATAATTTCAATTAATACAAACATTCTAACACCTCAGTGCACAGCTTGTCAATATTTACAAACTTTTTATCTTATTAAAAATAAAAAAGGAGATGTTTTTGTATTTAACATCTCCAAATAATTTCTTATAATTCGTCTGGATCTACAACTGGAGCATCTTTCCATAATTTTTCTAGGTTGTAGAAATCTCTGTTTTCTTCATCGAATATGTGAACCATTATATCGCCGTAGTCAAGAAGTACCCACTGCTGAGAATCTATACCTTCTTTACCTCTTGGTTCTAATCCATTTTTAGTCATATCTTCTTCAACTTTATCAGCTATAGCTTTTACCTGTCTTGAAGATGAAGCTGTAGTTATTATAAAGTAATCAGCTAAGCTTGTTATTTTTCCTATATTTAAAATCAGTATGTCTCTTCCTAATTTGTCTTCTATAGCATGGTTTATAACCTTTACCATCTGTTCTACTGTTAAATCTGCTGCCATTTATATTTCCTCCTTAATTTTATAAAACTAAAAAATAGTTTTTACTTCTAAATATTAAAACTATTATATCACATAAAACTATAAATAATATCCCATTTTTGAATTTATTTATAAACTTTTAATAGCTTTTTTCTTTTTTCTCTCTTTTATCATAAAGTTTCTAGCTGCTACAGATCTAGGATGTATTGTATTTCCTTTTTTTATCATAAGCGCTATTGTATTATCAAATGATTGTATCATAGCTGCATCCATATCCCCACCATATGCTAATTTTCTTAACTCATCAACACCAGGGTAATCTCTTCCGTCTTCTATTAAATCTGCAACATATATTATTTTTTCCATTAGACTCATATCAACTTTACCAGTTGTATGATATCTAACAGAATTCACTATATCCTCATCATCTATTCCAAAGTCGTATTTTACAACATAAGAACCTATTATACTATGAGAAAGCGAAATATTCCCAACTTCCAGTTCATCTAACTCTATGTCATATTTTTTTACATAATAATCAACTTTGTCAGTTTTAAAATATTTTGCACAGTCATGTACTACACCAGCTAAATAAGCTTTTTCCTCATCTTCCCCGTATAATTTAGCTAATTTCTTAGCACTTTCTGCCACATTTAATGAATGTACATATCTTTTTTCTGTCAATAATTCTTTTAGTTTTTCTTTGATTTGATCTAAATTCATCAATTTTTTTGTCCACCCCAACGGTAAACTCTACCTCCCAAATTATTTTATTCTTCTATCTGCTTATATAAATCCTTTTTTTGCATATATTTTTCTACAGACTCTGGCATTAAATATCTAACTGTTTTTCCTGCCTCTATCTGCTCTCTTATATATGTAGACGATATATCCAAAGATGGAACGTATACACTTATAATAGATGTATCATACTTTCTCTCAAGCTGTTCTATTTTTTCCTGAGCTTTTAAAAGACTTATACCTGGTCTTGTAGCCGCTATAAATGTAGCCATTTCAAAGTTTTTCTTAATTTCTCTCCAACTTTCAACTTCACATATAGCATCTGCACCTGTTATAAAGTAAAGCTCTGTATTTGGATACTTCTTCTTTAAATCTTTAAGCGTATCTACTGTATACGTCTGCGTATTTCTTTCTATTTCTATATCTAAAGCTATAAAATTATTATTTGTCTTAGTAGCAAGCAGAACCATATTATATCTATCATACTTATCTGTCTTTATACCCAATTTATGTGGTGGATTACCTGTTGGAATAAAAAATATCCAATCTAAATCATACTTATCTCTTATAAATTCTGCTGTTGCTAGATGAGCGAAATGTATAGGGTCAAAAGTTCCTCCCAAAATACCTACCTTTTGTTTACCCTCTATACTTTCAAATTTATTCAACTTTTTATCATTCGTTTTTCTAGCACTATCTACTAGTTCTAAAATCCCCATTGAAACTAACTTCTCCTTTTCTTTTTACTATTATCTATTGTATCATAGATTTACGTTTTCTTGAATGAGTCTATAAAAATACAGTTCAAAACAAATTTTTAATTTTACACGTACTTTTATTTTATCGACCGTTGACTTTACTTTTCAAGTGAATTAAAATTAATCTATCTCATAGAGGAGGTTTTTTATGGCAATTATTACAAAAATTGAAGCTCAAAAGAGAAGTAAAGACAGAGTTAATATATATGTAGATGAAGAATATTTTATGGCAGTTTACACTGAATTAGTTTATACCCACTCATTAAAAAAAGGTATGGAGATAGACAAAGAATCTCTTGAAAATCTTTTACATGATGAAATGTATATGAAAGCTAAAAACAAAGCTCTTACCATACTTTCAAAGTCAGACCAATCAGAAAAGAAACTTAAAGAAAAGTTATTAAATGATTTTGATGAAAATATTGTGGAAGATGTTATAGATTTCTTAAAGGGATACAAACTTATAAACGATAATCTTCTTGCAGAAAAGATTGTCCACGATAATATGAATCTGAGTAAATTTGGCAAGAATAAAATTAAACAAAATTTATATAATAAAGGAATAGCTGCTTCAGATATTCAAGACGCTCTATCTCAAATAGACCCTGATGATGAATATGAAAATGCCAAATATCTAGCTGAAAAGAGATTAAAAAGATTAAAGGGCGAAGATAAAAATAAAATCAATCAAAAAATTTATCAACATTTAGCGTATAAAGGCTTTAGTTATGATATTATTAAAAGAGTACTAAGAGAACTTTTGAATTTTAATGAATTCGATTGTTAAGGAGGAGTAAGCATGAAAAAATTAATTATAGGTGTTTTATGTTTTGCACTAGGTTTATATAATTACTATCAGTTAAAGAAAACAGATACAATGAGATAAATTTCAAAAAAATAAACCCCACAGAAGGTTGTGATTTTACTTTCTGTGGGGTTTTTTATTACATCAAATAATTATTCTTTTAATATTTACTTTTTAAGTAATTTTTTACTTATTCATCTTCTTTTTTTCTTCTTAATACTCCAAGACCTACTGCTGAAGCTGCAAATGTTCCTATCGCACCTGCTATTGATGATGCATCACCAGTTTTTGGAGATTGCTGAGTTGGTTTTGAAGAACTTGAGCTACTTGAAGAACTTGAATTTGAGCTGTTTGGTTTGCTTATACTTGCTCCATCTTTTCTTAAAGAATCTGCTACTTTTACAAGTTTTTTATAGTTTGTTACCTGTTTTCTTTCGCTCTGATTTAAGTCGTTAAACATTTTTATAGCATTATTTACTGCTTTTATATTTGCACTTGTCTTTTCATAAGTTAATTTATCTATAGCTTTAACAACTTTTTTAACTTTTTCTCTATTTATAGTAACTGTTTTAGTTATTTTTATTCTACCATCATTTTTGTAGTTTACAGTTTTTTTAGCTTTTATGTATTCAGCTATTACTTTATCTAATTCACCGTAATTTTTTTCAACACTTGAGCCAGATATAGAGCTGTAATCAGTAGACATATAGTCATTCATAGCTACTAAATACTGTTTTGAATCATTAAGTTTTGTGCCTTTTACCTTCACTTCTGTTACTCTACTACCTGCTTTTTTATTAGCATCTAATTTATATGTAACATTTCCAAGATGTAAGAATGTAGAACTAGCCTCTGGATATATTTCTGCACCTACTTCTATAGCATCTCTTATCTGTTTACCAGTTAATTTTTTAGTTATAACTGTATTTCCAAATATAACAGATTCTACTATATCTCCGTATCTTACTTCACCTTTTGGTATAGTTCTTAATATACTTCCTGCGTTAGTCATAGCTATATCTGCACCAGTCTTTTTAAGTAATGCATCATTTATTAGGTTTGCAAAATTACTTTCTTCTTTACCTATTGTATAATAATCACCTATTAAAGCTGTTGAAGTTTTTCCTAGTACATCTCCATTATTGAAGTTTGTTTCATTTTTATCTTCTTCTTTGCTGTCTTCCTTGTCCTGAGTAGAATTTTCTTCTTTATTTTTGTCCTCTTCCTTTTTATTTTCTTCTTTAGATTCTTCTTTTTTAGATGAAGACTGTTTGTCTGAATCAGTTTTTAAAGAAATTAGTTCATTAGATGAGCCTTTCTGCTTATAAGTTATTTCTATTTTTACTTTTTCAGAATCATCTTTCTTTTCTTTACTTTCATTTTCTTTTGATGTTCTCTTAACATCTTCTTTTTTAGTTTCTTTAGATTCTACTTTCTTAGATTCAGTTGTTTTTTTGCTTGATTCATTAGATTTGCTTAATTTTTCAGATACTTCTTTAGTACTAAATACATCTACATCCTCACCATCAACGCAGATAAACGCTTCAGCACCATTTTTTATAAGATTTGTTATATCAGATTTTAAATTAGTAGATTTTTTAGAATCTATAACTGCTATATCTATTCCTTCCACTATTTCACAAAGTTTGCCGTCTTTTATTTCTTTTTTATTTTCTTTTCCATTGACTAATATATCTATTGAGTCTTTAGAATCTTTTCTTTCATATAATAATACAAGTTTCTTATGATTATCTTTCTGACCTGCCGATATTTCTTTTGCAAAAACTGTATTTCCTTGGATTACTATTGATAATACCATTGCCGTACTTATTATTCTTTTGTATACTTTTTTCATTTGTCTCCCCCCTTATATAAATTCAGGTTATTATGTAGTCATTTGTCAAATTTCAATTTTTAAGAAAAAATCTTTTTCCTACTTTTATTATAGCAAAAATATATTCATTTTAATCATATTGATGTTACAATTATTATATTATATATTTGACATTTTATAATTACAAATAAGTTACAATTTTAATTTTTATAAAAATTTTTTATAAATTTTTTAATATAATATTATTAAGTAAGTATAATTTGAAATTTTATTATATTAAATTTACTATTTTTAGGAGGCAATTAATGGTTAATTTAACACTTTTAGGCTGCGGTGGAAATGTTCCACTGCCAAATAGATTTTTATCATCTCTTTTTATGAATTTTAACGGTAGAAAAATTTTAGTAGACTGCGGTGAAGGAACACAGGTTTCTATGAAAATGAAGGGTTGTGGTTTTAAGGATATAGATTTAATTTGCATAACACATACTCATGGAGACCATATAATCGGACTTATAGGACTTCTTTCAACTATGGGTAATAGCGAAAGAAAGGATCCTGTAACAATAATAGGTCCTGTTGGTATAAAAGAAGCACTTGAAGCTATTCAAGTACTTATAACACTTCCATATAAATTGAACATAATAGAAAATCCAGATGGTAGATTCTCTCTTGTAGACCCTGTTTTAGCAGATTTATCTATAGAAACAATAGAATTAGAGCATTCAACTGAGTGCATAGGATATAACTTCTATTTTGCAAGACATCCAAAATTTAATGTAGAAAAAGCTCAGTTAAATAATGTTCCTAGAAAATATTGGAATATGTTACAAAAGGGAATGACTATAATGGATGAGGATTTAACATATACTCCTGAAATGGTTCTTGGAGATAATAGAAAAGGTATTAAAATTTCTATGATTACAGATACTAGACCATTAGATACTATTCCAGAATTTATTGAAGATGCGGATTTATTTATATGTGAAGCTATGTATGGAGATGATATGGATATTTCAAAGGCTATTAAAAATAAGCATATGCTCTTTAGAGAGGCTGCTTCACTAGCTGTTAAGGGAAATGTCAAACAACTACTTCTAACTCATTTCAGCCCTTCTATTGAAGACCCAAATAGATTTGAAAATAATGCAAAATCAATCTTTGAAAATACAATCATAGGATACGATCGATTCAGTACCCAAATAAAATATCCTGAGGAATAAAAAGGGGGCTACAAGCCCCCTTTTACAAAATATTTACTACTGTACTGATCTTTTTGTTACTCTTTTTTTACTACTATCTTTTTTAGCTTTTGCTGGTGCCTGTCCTGGGAATAGTATTTTAGGCTGTTCATTATTTTTTCTATATATAGTGAACTTAAATCCTATAGCCTGAACAAATTCAGCTCTTAATTCTGCACATATTGCATTTGCTGTTTCTTTAGCGTCTAATCCAGCATTTTCTAATATAGTTATTTTAACTAGTTCTCTTGCTCTTAACTGGTTGTCTAATTCATCTAAGAATGCTCCAGTTACACCTTCTTTCCCTATCTGTGCTGTAGGTTTTAAAGTATTTGCAAGTGATCTAAGATAAGCTCTCTGTTTACCTTTTAGCATGTCTTTTCTCCTCTATTTTTATAATTTAATCTTTTTAAAATTTATATCTTAGTTATAGAATTCGAATTCTAATTCGTAAATTCTTACTAAATCTCCATCATCTATACCCATTTCTCTTAACTTATCAAATACTCCCTGACTTTCCATAGCATTCTGGAAGTACTGAAGTGATTCCATATCGTCGAAGTTTACAGAGTACATTATTCTTCTAAGTGCCTTACCAGTTACTTCGAATACTCCATCTTCTCCAAGTTCTATGTGTAGACCTTCTTCTTCATTATTTGCATCAAGTTCTGGTCTGTATATTTCATTTTCTGATACTAATTCTATTTCTTCTGCTTCAGCAAGTAACTGTGTTACGTATTTTATAACATCATCTACACCTTCTCTAGTTGCTGCTGACATTTTAAATACTTTGTATCCTCTTGATTCTATTTCTTCTTTGAAGTTTTCATATACTGAATCATCGAAAAGTATATCTGATTTATTAGCTACTACTACCTGAGGTCTTGTAGCTAATCTTTCGTTGTATAATTTTAACTCTTCGTTTATCTTTTCGAAATCGTCTATTGGATCTCTACCTTCTAATCCAGATATATCAACTATATGTATAAGTACTTTTGTTCTTTCTACATGTCTTAAGAATTCGTGTCCTAACCCTATACCTTCAGATGCACCCTCTATTATACCTGGTATATCTGCAAGTACGAAGCTTTCACCAAATCCTGTCTGAACAACACCTAAGTTTGGAGTAAGTGTTGTGAAGTGATAGTTAGCTATCTTTGGTTTAGCTTTTGTTACTACTGATAAGAATGTTGATTTACCAACATTAGGGAATCCTAGTAGACCAACATCTGCTATCATCTTTAACTCTAGTATTACCCATCTTTCTTCACCATCAGTACCTGATTTAGCAAATGCAGGTGCCTGTCTTACAGCATTGGCAAAGTTCATATTACCTTTACCACCGTATCCACCTTTTGCTATAACTGCTCTATCACCTTCATGTTTTAAATCGGCTATTACAAGTCCTGTAGCTTCATCTCTTACTATTGTCCCCTGAGGAACTTTTAATACAAGGTCTTCACCGTTTTTACCAGCTCTTCTTTTTTTAGAACCGTCTCCACCATTTTCTCCATTGTATTTTTTCTTATATTTAAAATCCATTAGTGTTCTAAGGCCTGTATCAACTTCAAATATGATACTAGCACCTCTACCACCATCTCCACCGTCTGGTCCTCCAGCCGGAACATATTTTTCTCTTCTGAATGATACTGCTCCATTTCCACCATTTCCGGCTTTAACAAATATTCTGGCTTTATCTATAAACATATCTTTTCACCTTCTTTTCTTTTATATTGATATTTATTCCGTTCACTCTAATTTATATTAATTTTTCTAATCCGTACAATTTTATTTGAATATTATAAAAGGAGTGTTTTTGATACACTCCTTTTCATTCTTAGCTGTAGTCCTGTAATTATTCAGCTATTGAAACTGGGTATACAGAAACTTTTTTTCTTTTTTTGTCTTTTCTTTCGAATTTAACAGTTCCGTCTATTAATGCGAATAAAGTGTCATCTCCACCTTTACCAACATTGTTTCCTGGATGTATTTTAGTTCCTCTCTGTCTAACTAATATACTTCCTGAAGTAACTAACTGTCCATCGAATCTTTTAACACCTAATCTTTTAGAAACAGAATCTCTACCATTTTTAGAAGACCCTACCCCTTTTTTAGATGCTAATAACTGTAAGTTCATCTTTAACATTTGGAAGTCACCCCCTATTTTTTAAGAATTTTTATATTTTTTGGGTATTCCCGTTTGATTTCTTGAATCGCTAGTTGAAAGTGCTGTAATAGAAGCTGAGCTTTTTCTATACAATCATCTTTGACTATACAAGAAATATTTCCTTCTTCTGCTTCAACGCTTTCGAACTCGACTTTCTGTAAAACATCTAGAGAATTAATCGTCGCTATTGCATGAGTTGTAACAGCTGCACAAACTATATCTCTTCCGTACTCTGCGTATTCAGCATGTCCTTTTACAGAAAATCCCTTTAATTGGAAATCGTCATTGTAAAAATATTTAACTTTAATCATGATAATTAAGCGTTTATTTTTTCAACTACTATTTTAGTGAATGGCTGACGATGTCCCTGTTTTCTTCTGTAGTCTTTTTTAGCTTTGTATTTGAATACAACAACTTTTTTAGCTTTTCCCTGTTCTAAAACTTTAGCCTGAACAGATGCTCCTTCAACTACTGGGCTTCCTAATACTAATTCACCGTCTTTTGAGCAAGCTAATACATCGTTTAAAGTAACTACGTCACCAGCATTAGCTTCTAATTTTTCAACGAATAGTACGTCACCTTCTGAAACTTTATACTGTTTTCCACCAGTTTTTACTATAGCGTACATAAATACACCTCCTCGGTCACAAACTCGCCATTAAAGGTACCCATTGGGTTTTCAACCTTTTCTGAGCGGCATTACAGTTATTTATTATACGTTATGTAAGTACATGTGTCAACTTCTTTTTTGCATATTTTTGTAGAATTTTTTATTTTTTTTATTTCACAATTTCAACAGCAAAATCTTTTATATCTGTACTTTCTGCTATCTCTATTTCTATTCTATATTTTAGACCTATCTTTTTTATTATATTCATGT
>URRU01000043.1 GCA_900550335.1 uncultured Clostridium sp.
CAAAATATATAGTATAAATTACTAAAAAATTGATAATATAAATATATCCTTAAATAAAAATTAAAAAAAGTACCTCAGGCTATACTCTTGAGGTACTTTTTATTATATAATTTAGTTAATTATGAATAGAATTTAATTAAAAGATTAGGAGGAAGATTTATGTCTAAAAAGATAAAAGTTTTAGCTATGTTACTAGGGTTAATAATGACATTATCTTTAGTTGGATGTGGAGGAAATTCTGGAACAAGTGCATCAACAGAGCTTAAAGCAGGGGATGAAGCTCCTGAATTTTGTGCAGACCTTACAAACGGAAAGAGTTTTACACTTTCAGAAAATAAAGGAAAAGTTGTTTTAATAAATTTCTGGGCAACTTGGTGTGGACCTTGTGTTGAAGAAATGCCTGGTATAGAAAAACTTCAGAAAGAGTACGGAGATAAGATAGAGATAGTTTCAGTAAACTATGGTGAGGATAAAAAGACTGTAGATGAGTTTTTAAAGGATAAGAATTATACTTTTAAAGTAGCTTATGATGAAAGTATGGATATATGTAATTTATATCCTTCAGATGGTATTCCCTATTTAGTAGTTGTAGATAAAGAAGGTAAAGTGCATGAAACTATGGTAGGATCTGCTGGAGCAGATGAGCAGTATAAGAGAGTTTTAAGATCTTTAACGGAGGCTTATGAAAAATAATGAATAAGGGGAAAATACTTAGAAAGGTGATTTTCGTAGCAGCAGTTGTTTTGATAATAGTTGGAGCTTTAAATGGCGGAATTAGAGATGTTATGAACAAGGCCAATAGGATTTGCTACGAATGTATAGGAATAGGATAGATGTTTGAATGGATAAAAGATAGAAAGAGAAGATTAATCCAAGTAATTTCAGCAGTATTATACAATTGCAATATAGGTGGGTTTGCTGAGGGGAAAATCTATCAGGGAGCAAGCAAGGGAATGTGTGTACCAGGGCTTAACTGTTACTCATGTCCTGGAGCAATAGGATCTTGCCCACTTGGAAGTGTACAGTCTGCACTAGTATCTGCCAAGTATAAATTTCCATACTATATAATAGGAATACTTTTACTCTTTGGAATACTTCTAGGTAGGGTGATTTGTGGATTCTTATGTCCTTTTGGGCTAATTCAGGAATTACTTTACAAAATACCTACTAAAAAGGTAAAAAAAGGAAAATGGAGTGAAAAATTATCTCTATTAAAGTATGTAATACTTGTGGTATTCGTGGTAATAATACCTGTAACTATGTCAGTGCCTGGGTTCTGTAAATATATTTGCCCAGCTGGAACATTAGAAGCAGGTGTACCTTTAGTGTCTAGCAATCAGCGGTTACAGTCGCTTACAGGATTCTTATTTAATTGGAAAATAGGGATTATGATAACAATTCTTGTTATGACAGTATTTGTATTTAGAGGATTCTGTAGATTCTTATGTCCACTTGGTGCGTTCTATGGGTTATTTAACAAGATTTCTGTATTTGGATTTGTAATAGATGAGAATAAATGTACTGGATGTAACGCGTGTACAATAACTTGTAAACTAGACGTAAAAAAAGTTGGAGACATGGAATGTGTACAATGTGGGGAATGTATAAACAAATGCAAAGAAAATGCGATAAAATTTAAAAGAAAATAATGTATATAAAGGGCTGTTACGATTTAGTAATAGCCTTTTTAAGTATATCATCATGATTATTTCACCTCCAGGCTTCAGCGTGGTGTAGGTAAAAGATTTTGTTGAAAAACAACCTCACGCTTGCAGATTGTCGGTGCAAATAATTCATGATGATATTACTTAAAAGACGGCTACTAAATCACAAACAGCCCTCTCATAGCATTAAATTTCTTTTAAATTTTATTCGTTGGAAATACGTAAGTAAGGTAGTAAAAAGATTAGAAGTTTTAAGGATTGGCTATCGGTTAATAATATGCAATATATTTATATTTTTAAATAACAAAAAAAGCCCTCGTCTGAGGGTTTTTCTGCTATGTATTCCCGTATTATTCAAATTTTAACGATGAAATAAAGTAAGGAAAAGAAAGATAACTACTAGTCCAGTGACAATCTACAGACGCTTTCGTCATTGCTTCGAACGGAGTTCGAGCTAGACGAAGAAAGCGTCGAAGCCTGGAACGGACAGTAGTTATTTTCTTGTCCTTCTGTTTATTACACGTTAAATTTGAATAATATTACATCTCCATCTTTAACTACGTATTCTTTTCCTTCAAGTCTTACAGCACCTTTTTCTTTAGCTGCAGTCATGTTTCCATACTGTATTAAGTCTTCGTAAGCTATTGTTTCAGCTTTTATGAATCCTCTTTCTATATCAGAGTGGATTTTTCCACCAGCCTGAGGAGCTTTTGTTCCATTTTTTATAGTCCAAGCTCTAACTTCCATTTCCCCAGCAGTTAGGAATGATATTAATCCTAATAAGTGGTAAGAAGCTCTTATAAGCTTGTCAAGACCTGACTGTTCAAGTCCTAAAGTTTCAAGGAATTCTTTCTTTTCTTCATCAGTTTCAAGTTCAGATATTTCTGCTTCTATCTGAGCACATACAACAACTGTATCAGAACCTTCTGTTTCAGCGAATTCTCTAACTTTTGCAACCATTGCATTAGTAGCACCGTCATCTGCTAAATCATCTTCACAAACATTAGCTACATATATAACTGGTTTAGAAGTAAGTAAGTTTAATGATTTAACGAAAGCTGCAGTATCTTCGTCAAAGTCCATAGTTCTTATACATTTATTGTCTTCTAAAGTAGCCATTAAGCTATTTAATATATCAACTTCTCCCTGAAGAGTTTTATCAGCTTTTAAAGCTTTAGTAGTTTTAACTAATCTTCTTTCAAGAACTTCTATATCAGAGAATATTAACTCTAAGTTTATAGTTTCTATATCTCTTAATGGATCTACAGAACCGTCAACGTGAACAACGTTAGGGTCTTCAAAACATCTAACAACGTGAACTATAGCGTCAACTTCTCTTATGTTAGATAAGAATTTGTTTCCTAAACCTTCACCTTTTGAAGCTCCTTTAACTAGTCCAGCTATATCGCAGAATTCTATAGCAGTCTGAACTATTTTTTTAGAGTTGTAAAGCTCTTTTAATTTGTCTAATCTTGGATCTGGTACAGATACAACACCTATATTAGGGTCTATTGTACAGAATGGGTAGTTTGCTGACTCAGCCCCTGCCTGAGTTATAGCATTAAATAGTGTACTTTTACCAACGTTTGGTAAACCAACTATACCTAATTTCATAATTAATCGTCCTCTCTTTATTGTATTTTTAGCTAAATGCAAAATCCATTTTAGGCAATTAGCGTTATTTATCTATTGACACATAGATTAATTATACAACAGAATAAGTGTCAATGTAAAATATATTTTGAGTAAACCAAAAGATTTTATTATATATATTTTCAATTAAAAAGGTTATAATATTATAATAGGAAATTTTTGAAATAGGAGGAAAATAATGGAAGCTATAATAAAAAAAGAAATAGCCAAAGGAATGGGGCTTACTCTTATAAAAACTGAAAAATTCAAATCAAATCTGATTACCATAAATATACAGAGAATGTTAGATAAAGATGAGGCAGCTAAAAACTCTTTACTACCTCAGGTTCTTGCGAGTGGATGTGAAAAATATCCTTCAATGAAGGAATTATCTGACAGACTTGACGACCTTTATGGTGCTGCTTTAGCTGCAGATACTTCAAAACGTGGAGAAAGACAGATAATATCATTCAAAATATTAAATACAAATGACAAATACATAGATGAAAAAATATTTGGAGATATAATCGAGCTTTTAAATGATTTAATAACAAAACCTCTTGTAATAGACGGTGGATTCAAAAAAGAATATGTGGAAATAGAAAAAGAAAACCTAAAAAATAAAGTTTTATCTATTATAAATGATAAAAGATCTTATGCACATAAAAGATGTATAGAAATAATGTGTGAAGGTGAAAGATACAGTATACCATCTACAGGAACAATAGATGATATAGAAGCTATAACTCCTGAAAATCTTTACGAACACTATAAAAAAATAATAAAAGATTCAAGAATAGATATAATAGTAGAAGGAGATTTCGACTGTGAAGAAATCGAAAACACTATAAAGAGCCATTTTTCAATAGAAAGAGGAGAAATACAGCCAGTTGTTAGGGAAGAGTTTACTAAAGAAGTAAGAGAAGTTAAAAGAGTAGACGAAGCTATGGATATAACACAGGGTAAACTTGTTATGGGATTCAGAGCAAACACAGACTACAAAGATGCTAAAAAATATTATTCATTAGTTGTAGGAGCCGGTGTTTTAGGAGGAGGTCCTCACTCTAAATTATTCAACAATGTTAGAGAAAAAGAGAGCCTATGCTACTACATATTTGCATCTGTGGATAAGTATAAATCTATAATGATGATTTCTTCAGGAATAGAAGTGCAGAACAGAGAAAAAACAGAAAAACTTATAATCGAAAACTTAGAAGCTGTTAAAAAAGGAGATATAACAGAAGAAGAATTAATAAATACTAAAAAATCTTTAATAAATGGACTTAGATCTTCTTGTGATGGACTAGGTGGCATGTCTGAATTCGTATTCTCTCAAGAATTAGGACGGACAGACTACAAGGCAGAGGAAATAATCGAATATGTTGAAAATATTACAGTAGAGGACATAGTAGAAGCTATGAAGGATATACAGGAAGATACAGTATACTTCCTTACAAATGAAAAATAAGGAGGATATTATGGAAAAGATAGTAAACGATATAATAAAAGAAGAATTATACTTTGAAACATTAGAAAATGGATTAAGAGTTTATTTTATGCCTAAAAGAGGCTTTGTAAAGAAATATGCAATACTTGCAACAGACTTCGGTTCAAATGACTTAGAATTTGTTCCTAAAGGGGAGTGCAACAGAATTAGAGTCCACGAAGGTATTGCTCATTTCTTAGAGCATAAGATGTTTGAGCAGCCAGATGGGGGAAATGCTTTTGATTTATTCTCTAAATACGGAGCTAGTGCAAATGCATTTACAAACTTCAATATGACAGCTTATTTATTCTCAGCTACAGAAAACTTCAATGAGTGTTTAACACATTTAATCGACTATGTTCAGACACCATACTACACAGAAGAAAATGTTGAGAAAGAAAAGGGAATAATTGCTCAGGAAATAAAAATGTACGACGATGACCCAAGTTGGCAGGTTTATTTTAACGCATTAAAGGCAATGTACCAGAAACACAATGTTAGAATAGACATAGCTGGAGATGTTGATAGCATATACAAAATAACTCCAGACGAGCTTTATAAATGCTACAACACATTCTACAATCCATCAAATATGATACTATTTGTAATTGGGGATTTAGATGAAAATGAGGTTATGGATGTAATTAAAAAATCAAACCACTCTGATATAGAAAAAATAGAAGGGAAAATTCAGAGATTCCCAAATGAAGAGCCTAAAGAAATTGCTCAGAAGGAAATAGTTGAAAAATATCAGGTATCTATGCCTATGTTTAACATAGCATACAAAGATGAGGACGTTAATTTAAGAGGAAAAGAACTTCTTAAAAAGGAAGTAGTCAGTGATATTCTTTGCGATATGATATTTAAAACAGGTAGCGAATTAAATGAGGATATGTACATGAAGGGAATGGTAAACGATAGCTTCTACGGTGGATTCTATTCAGAAGTTGAGTATGCGTTTACATTGATTTCTGGTGAAGGAAAAGATCCTCATAAGGTAAAAGATACTATAACTGAATATCTAGAAAAATATAAAAAAGAAGGGCTTTCAAGAGTTGGATTTGAAAGAGCTAAGAAGAAAAAAATAGGAGAGTTCTTAAAATATATGGATTCTATGGAGTTTATAGCTAACAACTTTATATCTTACGCATTTAAAGATGTAAATATATTAGATTACTTAGAGGTTTTAAAAGAAGTAGAATTTGAAGATGTTGAAAACAGACTAAGAACTCACTTTAAAGAAGAAAACTGTGTAATATCAATAGTTGAGCCTTTAGAAACAGAAGAAAATTAGTTGCTAAAAAATGCTAAAAATGCTAAAAAAGAAGTGGCATTTAAGAAAAAATAAAATAAATTTTAAAAGAGAAAAAAAGAATTAAACAGGGGGAAAATATGGACAGAGTAGCATTTACTATTTTTGGAATAGATGTGATGTGGTACGGGGTACTTATTGCAACTGGGATGCTTATAGGAATTGCATTAGCTATTAGAGAAGCTAAGAGAGTTGGAATATCTGAGGATGATGTTTTAAACATAGCAATTATAGCGATTCCGTTGGCGATAATATGTGCTAGATTATACTATGTAATATTTAGTTGGGATTATTATTCACAAAATCCAGGTGAGATTTTTAATATAAGAGGTGGAGGTCTTGCAATCCACGGTGGTCTTATAGGAGGAATTCTTACAGGATTTATATATGCAAAGGTAAAAAAATTAGACTTCTTCAAAACAGCAGATGCAGTTATGGTTGGTATGCCACTTGCACAGGCTATAGGAAGATGGGGGAACTTTATAAATGGTGAAGCTCATGGAGGGCCAACATCACTTCCTTGGGGAATTATGGTAGATGGAGTTAAAGTTCATCCTACATTTTTATATGAGTCAATTTGGGACTTTGGAATATTCCTATTCATAATGTTCTATATGAGAAAGAAAAAGACTTATGAAGGTGAGGTTATTGTTTCTTACATAACTTTATACTCAATAGGTAGATTCTTTATAGAAGGGCTTAGAACAGATAGTTTAATGTTTGGGCCTATAAGAATGGCTCAGTTTGTGAGTTTAGTAGGTGTTGTAGGTGGTCTAGTACTTCATTTCTACTTAAAAAATAGAGCTAAGAAAAAAGCAGCTTAATCTGTAATTGGATAAGCTATATTATAGAAGAAAAATAATACAAAAAAAGGAGAAAACAATGGAATTTAATCATGTATCGGTACTTCTTAATGAGTGCATAGATAATCTGAATATAAAGCCTGATGGTGTATATGTCGATTGTACTATGGGAGGGGCTGGACATTCTAAGGAAATAGTCAAAAGACTTTCTAGTGATGGGCTATTTATAGGATTTGACCAGGACAAAAATGCCATAGCAACTGCAAAAGAAAGATTAGCAGAATACAGCGACAGAGTAAAATTTGTACACAGCAACTTTGAAAATATAAAAGAAGAACTTGAAAAAATAGGTGTACACAAAATAGATGGTGTGCTTGCAGATTTAGGTGTTTCTTCTCATCAGCTAGACGAGGCTGATAGAGGATTCTCTTATATGCAAGATGCTCCACTTGATATGAGAATGGATGTTAGAAAAGATTTTTCTGCGTACAATGTTGTAAATGAGTACACAGAGGAAGAGTTAGCAAAGATAATAAAAGACTACGGTGAAGATAACTGGGCTAAAAGAATTGCTAAGTTTATCGTTGAAGGAAGAGCAGAAAAACCAATCGAAACTACTGGAGAGCTAGTTGATATAATCAAGAAAGCTATTCCTAAAAAGGCGAGAATAGATGGACCTCATCCAGCAAAGAGAACATTCCAGGCGATAAGAATAGAAGTAAATAACGAGCTTGGAGTAATAACAAAAATGATAGATGATGCCTGCTCAATAATGAATCCAGGCGGAAGAATTTGTATAATAACATTCCATTCTTTAGAGGATAGAATAGTTAAAAATGAATTTAAATATCTTTCATTAGATTGTGTTTGCCCACCAGAGATGCCTTTCTGCCAGTGCGATAAAGTTTCTGAGGTTAAGGTTATAACTAGAAAACCTATACTTCCAAGTGCAGAAGAAATAGAAATGAATCCAAGATCAAGAAGTGCTAAGCTTAGAGTTGCTGAGAAAAAATAATAGTAGTTTAAGAAAAAAATAATAAAGTTGGATAAAAAACAATAATAAAATGGTAATAAAAAATAGTAATCAATTTTAAAATGTATATGAATATACTTTGAATATGTAACAGATTGATTACACATAACTATAAATCACTTCAAAAAAATTTGATTTTGGTATATAATTATAAATGCTAAAATTTATCGAGGGCAATGTGTGGACATCTATACATTGCCTTTATTGATAGAAAAATATTAACTAAAGCACAAAATTTTTTTGAGCAAAACTGACAAGTGTCAGAAAGTTAGGAGGAAATAGAATGGAGAGGCTGACAGTAAGAGAGATTGTCGAAGCATCTAAAGGAAATTTAAAAAATGGGGAATGCAGTGAATCTGTAATAAGTATTGTTATAGACAGTAGACTTGCTAAAGAGGATACAGCATTTGTTGCTATAGTCGGGGAAAACAACGATGCCCATAAGTACATAGGTTCTGCTTATGACTTAGGATGCAGAGTATTTATTGTTAATGAAGGAAAAGACATCGATATAAAACCTGATATGAATATAATAGAGGTTAAAGATACTTCAAAAGCACTTGGAGATATAGGACACTATTATAAAAAGAAATTTGATATACCATTTATAGGAATAACAGGTAGTGTTGGAAAAACAACCACTAGAGATATGGTATATGCAGCACTTTCTTCAGAAAGAGCTACGTTAAAGAATGAAAAGAACTTCAACAACCACTTTGGGGTTCCACTAACATTATTCAACCTAGATAGTAGTTATGAATGTGCTGTTATAGAAATGGGTATGTCAGGATTTGGGGAAATCGAGTACCTTGCAAATATGGTAAATCCAAAAGTTGCAGTTATATCAAATATAGGTCTTTCACACGTTGAAAATCTTGGCTCTCAGGAAGGTATTTTCAAAGCTAAAATGGAAATAACTACTGGATTTGGAAAAGGAAACACTCTTGTTGTAAATGGGGATGATAAGTTCTTATCTACTTTAAGAAATGTTGAAAAAGATTACGACCTTATAACATTTGGATTTGAGAAAAATAATGATATATACTGTGTATCTTATGATATGACAGAGGATAGTATAGAATTTGAATGTTCTGTTATGGGAAAATTAGAAAAAATATTTATACCAACTGTAGGAAAACACAATATCTACAATGCGATGGCTGCAATAGCTGTCGGAACAGTAGAAGGAATATCTATGGAAGGAATTAAAAGAGGTCTTTCTAATTTTGAAGCTACAGGAATGAGACAGGATATAAGAAAAATAGGTGAGTACACTGTTATAAACGACACTTACAATGCAAGTCCTGACTCAATGGAGGCATCTCTTAGCATACTAGGAAGATACGAAGGTAGAAGAATAGCTGTTCTTGGAGATATGCTTGAAATGGGAGATTTAGCTGAATTTGGACACAGAAGAGTAGGAAAAGCTTGTGTTGATAATTCAGATGTTATAATAACTGTTGGAGAAAATGCGGTATTTATAAATAAAGAAGCTGAAGAAAATGGATTTGATGCAAAAAATTCATACCACTTTGATAACTTAGAAGCAGCAAAAGAACTTTTAGGAGAATTAATGCAGCATGGAGATACTATGTTATTTAAGGCTTCTAGAGGAATGAAATTTGAAAAATTTGTAGAATATGTTAAAGAAGTTTCTGAAATCAATTAATCTAAAGATAGGATTTTCTATTTACAACTAAAATAGAAAGTATATAATAGATAAAGTAAGATTTAAGAGAAATATAGGAGGAAATTTTAGTATGGATATTAAAAGTTTAACTATTACGATGCTTATGTCATTTATAATAGTTGTAATAATTGGACCAATATTTTTACCTATGCTACATAGATTAAAATTTGGTCAGACAGTAAGGGATGACGGTCCTCAGACTCACCTTGCTAAAAATGGTACGCCTACAATGGGTGGACTTATGTTTATGGTTGCTATAACTATAACAGTTCTATTCAGAGCTGAATTAGGTCCAGATGTGTTTGTAGGACTTGTTTGTATGTTAGGATTTGGATTAGTAGGATTCCTTGATGACTTTATAATAATCAAAATGAGAAGATCACTAGGATTAAAACCTTGGCAGAAGATAGCTATGCAGTTTGTTATATCTGGATATGTAGCATTCTATCAGTATACATCTTCTCCAGCAGCATCAAAAATAATGATACCTTTTACAGATAAATTCATAGATTTAGGTATTTTATATGTACCTATAATGATGTTTATAATAATTGGTACAGTAAATGCAGTAAACTTAACTGATGGACTTGATGGACTTGCTTCAGGTATAACAGCTATAGTATCTACATTCTTCGTAGTATTTGCTATATTTGTAGCTAAAGATGCTGGTGTTGCAACATTTGCTGCAGCTACAGTAGGTGGATGTGTAGGATTCTTAGTATTTAACGTAAATCCAGCTAAAGTGTTTATGGGAGATACGGGTTCTATGGCACTAGGTGGAGCTGTTGTAGCATTTGCAGTACTTACAAACTCAGTTCTTTTAATACCTATAGTAGGTGGTATATACTTTGCAGAAGCACTATCTGTTATAATACAGGTTACATATTTCAAAAAGACTGGAAAAAGAATATTCAAAATGGCACCTCTTCACCATCACTTTGAACAGTGTGGATGGCCAGAAACAAAAGTTGTATTTGTATTCTGGATAGTAGCAATTATACTTGCTTGGATAGGAGTAGTAGCAGGATTCTAAAAATTTGGAGGATGAAAAAATGGAATTAAAAGGGAAAAAAGTTCTACTTGTCGGTCTTGCAAAGACAGGAATATCAACAATAAAATGTCTTGCAAAATACGGAGCAGACATAACAGTTAATGATATAAAGACAGAGGATCAGCTTGAAGAAATAATAGCAGAAATAAAAGATATTGACGGAATAAAATATATTTTAGGACATCATCCTGAAAATATATCTGATATAGATATGGTTGTTGTTTCGCCGGGAGTTCCTTTAGACCTTCCATTTATCAAAAAAGTAATAGAAGAAAATAAAGAATTAATAGGTGAGGTAGAATTAGCTTATCAGTTAGCTAAAAAGCCTTATTTTGTAGGAATAACTGGTACAAACGGTAAGACTACAACTACTAGCCTAACGGGAGAAATATTTGAAAAAGCAGGAAAAGAAACTTATATTGTCGGAAATATAGGTAACCCTGTAATAGATGCTGTACAGGCTGCAAATGAAGGTGCTAGCTTTGTTACAGAGCTTAGTAGTTTCCAGCTTGAAAGTATAAAAGATTTTAGACCTAGTGTGAGTGCTGTTCTTAATATAACTGAAGACCACATGAACAGACATCATACTATGGAAAATTATATAGATGCTAAGGCTAGAGTATTTATGAATCAGGATAAGGAAAACTTCTGTGTTTTAAATTACGATGATGAATTAACAAGAGCTTTAGCAGAAAAATGTAATGCAAATGTAGTATTTTTCTCTAGATTAGAAAAATTAGAAAAAGGTGTCTATGTAGAAAATGGAGACATCATAATAGATATAAATGAAAAAATTAATTTAATGAAGGTTTGCGAGCTTTCTTTACCAGGAGGACATAACCTTGAAAACTGTATGGCAGCAGCTGCAATGGCTTACGTATCTGGAATTGATATAGAAGTTATAAGAGAGGTTTTAAAAACTTTCAAGGCTGTTGAGCATAGACTTGAATTTGTAAAAGAGG